>JBJDZF010000055.1:0-6581 GCA_051867855.1 Eubacteriales bacterium | reverse complement strand
CAATGCAAGGATTAACAACACTTATTACAGTAGCCGCCATCATGGGCGGCGTTTTTATTTTGATATCCTCGCTGTCTTATTTGTATTCTCTACGTCAGATCAAGAATAAGACTGCGGGCAACGGACAGCACGGTACAGCTCGATGGGCATCCAAGCGAGAAATTCACAAGACATATAAGTCGGTACAGTTTGAACCGCAGAAATGGCGTGAGAACAAAAATAGCCGTCCGACAGAGCAAGGAATCGTTGTCGGTTGCGAAAGCAAAGGAAACGAAACCGTGGCTCTTGTGGACATCGGTGATGTTCACTGTATGATGATCGGTGCGGCGGGTGTCGGTAAAACGGCATACTGGTTGTACCCGAATATCGAATATGCCTGTGCTACGGGAATGTCTTTCATGACAACCGATACCAAAGGCGATATCATGCGCAACTACGGATTAATCGCAGAAAAGTATTACGGTTACAAAATCTCCGTCATTGATCTGCGAAACCCGATGCGCTCCCATGGCAATAACCTTCTGCATTTGGTCAACAAGTATATGGATCTCTTTGCATCAACCGGAGAGTTACAATACAAAGCAAAAGCGGAAAAGTACGCAAAAATCATCTCAAAGACTATTATTCTTTCAGGCATGGAAGGTGGCAACTTCGGTCAGAACGCATACTTCTACGATGCCGCAGAAGGACTACTGACAGCATCTATTCTCTTGGTATCCGAGTTCTGCAAGCTAAAGGAAAGACACATTGTATCTGTCTTCAAGATCATTCAGGAACTACTTGCCCCGGGGAAGGGACGAAACAGGAATCAGTTCCAAACACTTATGGAAATGCTTCCTGCCGATCACAAAGCAAAATGGTTCGCCGGAGCAGCGCTCAACACTGCAGAACAGTCAATGGCAAGTGTCATGTCTACCGCACTATCTCGTTTGAATGCATTCCTTGATTCCGAACTTGAAACCATTCTCTGTAACAATACCGAGATTGATGCAGAACGCTTCTGTAATGAGAAGTCCGCCATTTTTATAATCATGCCGGAGGAAGACAGCAGTAAATACTTTATGGTGTCTCTGCTGATTCAGCAGCTTTACCGTGAAATCCTCGCTGTTGCCGATGAAAACGGTGGCAAGCTCAAAAACCGTGTCGTGTTCTACTGCGACGAGTTCGGTACTTTACCAAAGATTGAATCTGCCGAGATGATGTTCTCCGCATCCCGTTCCCGTAGAGTCTCTATCGTGCCGATCATCCAGTCCTTCGCTCAGCTTGAAAAGAACTATGGAAAAGAAGGGGCTGAGATCATAATCGACAACACACAGCTCACTGTATTCGGCGGTTTTGCGCCAAACAGTGAGTCCGCACAGACGCTCTCAAAATCCTTGGGTTCAAAGACCGTTCTCTCGGGTTCAATAAGCCAAAGCAAAAACGATCCGTCAAGGTCGCTTCAAATGATTGAGCGTCCGCTGATGACACCGGATGAACTGAAAGCACTACCGAAAGGAACATTCGTTGTCACAAAAACGGGTTTCTATCCGATGCAAGTTAAGCTGAAACTCTTCTTCAAATGGGGCATACAGTTTGAAAAACAGCCGTATATTGTCCCACTTCGCGATGCATCTATCGTTGAATACGCAAGCCGTGAGGAACTTGTCAAGGCAATAAAAGCTAAATACTCGCATGAAGAACCACAGTCTGAGGAAAATACGATTCCTCCCGGAAGTGTTTGCGTGGACGAAGAAATGGCGATGCAGAACGAAGCCAATACGCAAAGCCCGAAGCTGAACACAAAGCCTCACAAGCAGGAGGTAAAAGTATGAGTTATTTTGGATCGATCTACAGAGATAGCGAACTGACAAGTCGAGCGTCAAATGTCTATCGGTACTTGGCAGATAGAGCGAACTCGGACGGTCAATGCTGGCCGTCCGAGCGCACAATCGCGTCTGATTTGAAGATATCCAAGTCAACAGTTAAGCGAGCAATCGAAGACTTGAAGCGGTGCGGTTATATTTCGGTCGAGCGGAGATACCGCAAAAACGGCGCAAACAGCTCGTTGTTGTATGTGCTGAAGGATTTTTCTAAACGCCACACAACCAAGGGATAACTATGTTCATTCGGTGGACTATGGGTGAGTTCATCATGGACACACAAGGTGAAGATAACAATTTAACAACAGTATTTATAGCAGAAAAAAGAACAAACACATTCATTCCGCTTAAAAGTTCAAACAAAGGGGATGCTTGGCACGGCGAACATTGACTTCATTGATCTAGTTTCTTTTTTTCTGTCTTTCTTTCACGATGATGCTAATATCTGCAGTACTGATACGTCTTCTTCTATGGCGAAAATACAAGGAGTTGAAGGGTTGGAAAATACTCAATTTTATATTTACTTACAGTATTGCAAACAGTGTGATATTTTAATACTTCACTATAGTGGATACGTCTAATTGCAAGAAAAGAGACTTCATCGGTATTACGCGGAATATTGAGAATCTACATTCGGCGCATAATCAATTTACGTTAATGGTTCTCTGAGAGTTGGGCAGGATAACAATAATCCCCTTGGTGCATGTCTTGAATTCTTGGATATCAAGCATCTGTCACCAAGGGGATTAACCAAACTAATAGATTTTTTCTTTATTGAAATCAGTATTCCATATACATAATTTACGATAGCTGACCGTTTACATCGCACTTAATGCTTATGTCGATATCGACGGTTTCTACAACAAAAAGTAGTAATGTTTTACGCTTTACTGTTCCGACTCCGAATGCTTCATTACCAGACTTGGTTGCAGAACAGTTGCTGAAAGTCCAAGAAATACTATTGGATACAGTTGAATATGTTGAGTCTGTGCAGGTTGCTGAAACGCCACTCTCAACCAAGAAAGAACCTGTAAGTGTGTATTGCCAGATGATATTGTCATCGGAATCATAATTTGTTACAAATTTGCTGCCGGTTTTAGTGAATGTACTCGCTCTTGTCTGTGGCGAATCTGAAACAACCAACTCAATCTTTATATAGCCACCGTCATCCAACAAGATATATTCCGTTGATGTATTAACGATTGACTGCGAGGATTGAGTTTCGGCATCGTACGCAAACAAAGGCATGACAAGAGTAGACATAATTGAAATGGAAAGTAAAATAACGACCAGGGTTTTTTTCATGATAAATTCTCCTTTTTTGTTGTGTAATATTGAAAATTATTTCAGATTATCATTCTGATAATCTGCTGTTGACGTTGCGGTGGAGACTGATGCAAAATTATTATCGACTGTAATATGGTTGTTTTTGCCTATGCGAATATCATTGAGTAGATTGGCGGTTAACAACAGCATGATAGCTGCCAATACAAAGGCCCCAATACGAAGAATAAAATATTTGTGAGCTTTCTTTTTCAGTTCGGAAAGATCCGTTTTGCCAATAAACTGTTCGGCAATATCGGAAGGTGTGCCAAATTCTTTATACAGTTCTAAAATGTCGGCATCATTGTTTGCATCCAGGAAATCCTGAATTTCCGCGTCGACATCTGCAATAAATGCCCGTTTGATATCGGTCTTTTTGCCAAGTTCCCGACTCAGCTCTTTTATGTATTGCTTTTTGACATTGTTCTTCATTGTTGGTTATCTCCGTTTTGATCATCGCAGTTTATCGAGTTTTTCAGCTTGCATTCGGAAATGATAGAGTCTGTTATTCCGAAAATCTCATAAAATTTT
Organism: Eubacteriales bacterium; assembly: GCA_051867855.1. GTDB lineage: Bacteria > Bacillota > Clostridia > Oscillospirales > CAG-272 > HGM12713. Next base: position 2,865 of record JBJDZF010000055.1, on the reverse strand, counting down.
CTGACTGAAAAATCAAGATACTCTTTCCCGGAATCTTCAAGGTGATAATAATTGCGGAAGCGCTTTTCACCAACGAGCTCCTGACGGCTGGATATCAGTTTGCGTTCAAGCATTCGGTACATTGGTCCGTACATAGAGCCATCTCTTAACTGAAATTTTCCACCGCTACGTTTTGAAAGCTCCAGCTTTATTTCATATGTGTACATATCCCTATTTGAAAGCATAGAAAGAATCAAAATTTCAATAAGTCCGCACCGAATATTCTCGTCTACGCTTTCACGCCAATCCTCGGGCATTCCGGCGATTGGTTTTTTCATATTGTATCGTCCCCCCATACTAATTGCTTTATAGTATACACACAATTACCTTAAAAATCAATACTAAAGTTAAAATAGTATATTGACAAATGCATAATTGTGTGATATATTTTTCAGTAAAAAAGCGATGTCAGATTGATAGATAGCAATTTTGTTTTTGTAAGTATCAATTATAAAATAGGAATAAGGCAGCGCTCACAAAACAATAATTCAAAATAAAAAACTTGGGTATTAGGAGGATGAATATGTATGCTTTACGAACTGACATATTTTTAGCTGTTATAGGTAACTGATAACAAGATAAAACCTTCGTAAAATCAGATGGAGATATATGGAAATGCTATTTGCGGCTACGTCCTGTTTCTCCGTACTCAACTCAACGTCTTTTGAAAGACAGCATAGCATGAAAGGAAAATAAAATGAAAGGTATAAAAAAGTACACATTCAAGACACTTGCGATTTTCTTGTCAATCCTTATGGTTATATACCTTGTCCCAACGTTTGTGTTTGCGGAATGGATTGACGAACTGACACCGGATACGACCGGTGATAATACCGATTCAACGGGACACATATCGGAAACATACGAGCTGACCGAACTGCGCGAAGAAAATGTAAAGCACTTCAGACAGCCAGACGGCACGAATGTTGCCGTTGTTTACGAGTATCCGGTTCATGTTCTGGATGATGATGATATATGGCAGGAAATAGATAACACGCTTTCTTCTGAAGGCAGCGAGATAAGCACGCCCAATGCGCGTATTAAATTCGCGAAAAAGATTACCGGCAACGAAAGTCTGTTTACCCTCCACGACGGAAGCAGCAAATTAGTTATGAGCCTTGATGGTGCAATCAAAAAGACATCTGGAGTCATTGAGAATACTGACGACAGTAATACATATTCCTCCGATCTTCAGAAGCTGATGACGCTAGAAAAGCTCACCTCAAAGATAATTTACCGGGATATACTTGATGGAGTTGACCTTGAATATGTCATTGTCTCCTCAAACGTAAAAGAGAACATTATAGTTAAAAAGCCACTCAGCTGCTATACTTATACCTTTACAGTTAGTCTGAATAATCTTTCGGCGGTATTGCTTGACGATGGTTCTGTCAGCATATTTGATTCCCAAAGCGGAGAACAGGCATATTTAATTCCGCACGGGTATATGTACGATGCAGCGGGAGCATACTCGGATGCGGTAACATATTCGCTTTCGGATCTCGGAAACGGTAAATACTCATTTACCGTTACAGCCGACGCAAGTTGGATAAACTCCGCTGTCCGGAGCTTTCCAGTAACAATAGACCCGACGGTCAATACAGCCGGAACGAATTATCTTGATGTTTATATTAACACTGAAACATCGGGCAATTCTGCAGTTGACAGCACTATACTGCGCGCCGGCGACTGTTACCGCACATATCTGAAGCTCCTTTCTCTTCCGGAGTTGCCGGAGTATGCATATCTGACAAACGCGGAGATCAAACTTCGCTGCAACTCATGTATGGCTATGGACGGTTATATAGCCGTATACAAGGTAACAAGCGATTGGACAGCTTCTCTTACCTCAGGTAGTGCCGCGGGTGCATTGTATTCGGATGCCGCGGATTTCCAATATATATACTGTGAGGAAGTGGATCCGGAGCACTCGTGGAATATAACCGATATCGTGAAGGGGTGGTATTCCGGCGAGTCAAACTACGGAATATGCTTTACAAGCATGAGTGGGAGCGATGAATATTCTTATTTTGACTTTCTTTCATCGGAAAACAGCGATACTGCCAACCGTCCGCGGCTGCTTATTACATACCGCGACCAGTTCGGGCTTGAGGATTACTGGACATATATTTCTCAGAGTGCTGGAAGTGCAGGAACAGGCAGCATAAATCTTTCAAACGGTAATCTTGCGTTCAGTGTGGGGACACTTACCACTACCGATAGCCTTATGCCGTTTACACCTACGCTAATATATAACTCTTCGCTTACCAAGTGGTATTATACGCGTTTCAGCAGAAGCGTTCCTTACAGTAACGCTACGACCGGAGGAGGCTTCAAAACCAATATAAATCAATGTATAGTTCCGCGGACATATGTAAATGCGTCGGGTACAGAGGAAACATATTATGTCTACACCGATGCCGATGGGACCGAGCATGCATTTTTCCTCAGCACAAAGTCTGGAGAAAGCAATATTTATTATGATGAAGACGGACTTGGACTTAAGCTAACGGTCGGTACCTCTGACTTCACATTGACTGATTCGGGGTTCAATGTTTATACCTTTACCAAAAAGGACGCCAACGATTCATATACTTATGCCGGTGGATATCTCAGCCAGATAGCTGACAGCAACGGGAACATAGTTACCTTTGACTGTAACGATTACGGCAGACCCACAAAGGTAAAGCTGAAACCTTGCGGAGCATCGTCGTATATCACTCAGCTTGAGATAAATTATACGACCGGCGGGGTAATAAGCTATATCCTAAACCCGGTAACACAGCAGGCGGTACATCTTTTCTATTCTGCGGATTACAACACCGA
>JBJDZF010000054.1:0-6585 GCA_051867855.1 Eubacteriales bacterium | reverse complement strand
TTTTTCGGAAGTCTGTCCTGTGCACATTCGATAAATGCTCTGTAATGCGGCAGGCAGAAAAAGCGCACGCCGGAAAGCTTTTCGCGGAACGCGGGGTCATTATCCCACAGCAGGACCGCTGTGCGTATCATATTGGTGAAGTTGAAGTCGATTCTTTTGCAAACATAGCAACTTCTCTCAAGCTCCGATATGCGGGAGATAGATTTTGGTTTGCCCGGAGAAAGAAGGCCCGAGGAAAATATGTCATCGGAAAGCTCGTCGAGGTGGCTTTCAAGCGTCAGTGCCATACCGAGTCGGTTCTTCCGTGTGAACATCATATCGTAATGCGTTTTGCAGAAGCCTTCCTTATTTGTTTTGATCCTTACGTCGGGTTCCATCATCGACGCACCGAGAATCAGCTCAAGCTCATCGTTCTCAAGCCTGTTGTAAAGCGTGCAGAACGGACATTCGCAGGCGTTCTCGGAGGATGCCGCCTCAAACGCCTCGTTTACGGGAATGGTATATATTTGTTCCAAAAGAATCCTCCATATACAAAACACTTGATTTTTTTGTTAAAATGCTATATAATGAATTAAACGTATCCGTTTAATTATACCATATTCATTGTGTTTATTCAAGAATTTTTCTGAAATTACAAATTGATTTTTACGGAAGGTCCGGGATCTATATGACAGAACTTACACTTGATAAAAAAGCCGTCGAAAAAAGGGACGGTAATACCGCTTATGTTGTTATTGATAACACAGAACGCTTTGACGTTACAAAAATATTCGACTGCGGTCAGTGCTTTCGGTTTGACGAAAACGGCAGAGGACGTCATGATTCGGAATTTTCCGGTGTGGCGTTTGGCAGATTCATTTCGGTGGGGCAGGACGGAGATACGGTATATCTCTACAATTCCACTCTGAATGAGTATGAGTCGCTCTGGAAGCATTATCTCGCGCTCGACGCGGATTATGCGGAGATCGAGCGGGATATAGTGTCCCGTTCGAACAATCCCGCGCTTGCGAGCGCAGTCGAATTCGGCAGGGGAATCAGGATACTCCGGCAGGACAGGTGGGAGGCGATTTGTTCGTTTATCATATCGCAGAACAATAACATTCCGCGTATCAAAAAGATAATAGATGCGTTAAGCGCGCGGTGCGGAAGCCGTATTGAAGTTCCGCGTGAGCTTAACATGGAGGAGCGGGAATATTACTCGTTTCCGTCGCCGCGCGATGTTCTGAAGCTCGGAGTCGGGGGACTCACAGAGCTTCGTACCGGGTTTCGCGCAGGCTACATATACGACGCGGCGGAAAAAATCGTTTCGGGGCAGATCGATCTGTCATTACCCTTTGATAGTATGTCAACAGAGGAGTGTGTGAAATATCTCTGCTCTATTCGCGGCGTGGGGCCGAAGGTGGCAAGCTGCGCTCTGCTTTTTGCATTTGAGAAAAACGACGCCTTTCCGATAGACGTATGGATAAAAAAAGTGATCGCCAAATATTTTTGCGCTGAAGGAGAGGACATCGGAAGCTTTGATCCGTCCGTGCTCGGTCCATATGCCGGCATAGCTCAACAGTTCCTTTTTTACTACGAGCGTTACGGCGGAGGGGCTAAAGAATAATATCAGCAAAATATACACAAAAGCAAAGGGGAAGTCGGATCCGGACTTCCCCTTTGCGGCTTATTTTATATAATCGAATTCAAAATCGTAAATGGATACTGTATCTCCGTCCGAGCAGCCCTTTTCTTCAAGAAGCGTGAATACACCGCTTCTCTGAAGTACCTTCTGGAAGAAATTAAGAGATTCGTAATCGTCGAAATTGATCTGTCCCATAAGGTTGTAAAGCCATTCTCCTTCAACGACGTACACGCCGTTTTCGTTTCTGACAGTCGTTTCCTTCGAGCCTCCGACATATGCGTCCTCGGGGTCGTATTCGCTCTCATACACCGTCATCGGCGGCAGGAGCTTAAGCCTCTCGGATACGAGGTGTACCATTCTGTCGAGGCCCTCTCCCGTAGCGGCTGACACATATATCATTTCCCAGCCGTTGTCGTCGACGAATTTTTCAAACGCGGGTATATCCACAACGCTCTCGTCGAGCATATCCGTCTTGTTTGCCACGATTATCTGCGGTCTTAGCGCAAGCTGCGGACTGTACCGCTCAAGCTCGCGGTTGATTTTAATAATATCATCTATGGGATCTCTGCCCTCAAAGCAGGAGATATCCACCACATGGAGCAGAAGTCTGCATCTGTCTATGTGCCGCAAAAACGCATGGCCGAGTCCCAGACCGTCCGCAGCGCCCTCGATAAGCCCGGGTATATCAGCCGCGACAAATCCGCTCTCCCCGCCCGCGGATACAACGCCGAGATTAGGGGACAGGGTAGTGAAATGATAGTCTGCTATCTTCGGCTTTGCCGCGCTGATTTTAGAGAGAATTGAGGACTTGCCCACACTCGGAAATCCGATTATTCCTACATCTGCAAGCATCTTCAACTCAAGGATCACTTCCTTCTCCTCACCCTTGGTGCCGCTTTTCGCAAACATCGGTACCTGCCTTGTGGGGGTGGCGAAATGCCTGTTTCCGAACCCACCGCGTCCGCCCTTGCAGCAAACGTAATCTGCACCGTCGTCCTGCGTCATGTCGTGTATTATCTTTCCGCTTTCGGCGTCGCGTATCAGAGTTCCGGGCGGAACCGAAATTATAACGTCATCTGCCGTAGCCCCGTGAAATTTGCTTCCGGAGCCGTTAGTGCCGTTGCCCGCGATGAATTTACGCTTGTATCTGAACGCGAGCAGAGTATTTGCTCCGGGGTCGACGCGGAACACGATATTTCCGCCTCTTCCGCCGTCTCCTCCGTCGGGACCGCCGTGGGAAACGTATTTTTCGCGATGAAAAGATACAGCCCCATTACCGCCGTCGCCCGCCTTTAAATAAATTTTTATATTGTCTATAAACATACAGAAGCCTCCGCCGGAAAACGTCGGAATTTATTTACCGAATCGCTCCGAAAATAATTTTTCGTAGTCCGCAAAGTCCGCAATGACGCCGTCAACCTTTACATCGGGTGTTATTGGCGACGGATTACCGGGGAGAACCACAGCCCATACTGAGCCTATGCCCGCCGCTGTTGCGGAGCGGAGTCCCGAGGTCGCGTCATCGAAGACCATGCACTCGGAAGGTTTAAGTCCGAGCTTTCTCGCCGCCTCGATATATATATCGGGAGCGGGCTTGCACTTTACTTTACCGTCGTCGTAAGCAATTCTGCTCAAGTCGAACCATTTGCCTATGCCGAGATACTCAAAATAAAATTCGACGTTGCACAGCACCGAACCTGTGGCTATCGCGACGGGTATATTCCTGCTTTGGAGATAATCGAGAAATTCCACGGCACCGCGCGCAAGATGAAGGTTTTTTCTGTCGCGCAGGCAGGCATCACGGTAATAGTCCTCTTTGATACGGTCGAATTCCTTGACCTCCTCGTCGGTGGCATCGGGCTTGTAATACCCCCGCATGATCATTCGGTTGCTTTTTCCGAAAATATTTGTAAGGATATATTCATCGTCATATACCGGGATGCCGTATCTTACGCAAAGATTTTTGAACGCCGCCATGTGTTTGTCGCTGTCGTAAAACAGCGTTCCGTTGAAATCGAATATAACGCCCTTGATCTTGCCGTTGTCAGTCATTTGAATCTCCCTTCATTTTTATCACGAGCTTTATGGGGGTGCCGGCAAATCCAAAGGTCTGGCGCAGGCAATTTTCGATATATCTCTGATATGAAAAATGGAACAGTTCGGCGTTGTTGCAGAAAAGAACAAACGTGGGCGGCGCAACGCTCGTCTGCGTCATATAATATATTTTCAGCCGTTTGCCCTTGTCGGACGGCGGTTGGACCTTCATGGTCGCATCTGCAAGAACGTCGTTGAGCATTCCCGTGGATATCCTGGTGTACGCCTGGTTGTGAACATATTTGATCCGTTCGAATAGCGACTCTGCGCGCTGGCCTGTCTTTGCGGAGACGAATACGATAGGGGCATACGGCATGTACGCGAGCGCGGTTCTGATTCTATCAGTGAATTCCTTAACCGTCGAATTATCCTTCTCCACGGCGTCCCATTTATTGACGACTATTATCGACGCCTTGCCGGATTCGTGCGCGATCCCGGCGATTTTTTCGTCCTGTTCGGTAATTCCGGTCGTTGCATCGATCATCAAGAGGCATACCTGTGCGCGCTCAACCGCCATGTGCGCCTTAAGCACACTGTATCTCTCGATCTTGTCGTTCACCTTGGAGCGGCGTCTCATACCCGCAGTATCGATAAAGGTAAAAGAGCCGTATTCGTTTGTAACCTGCGTATCCACGGCGTCGCGCGTGGTTCCCGCAATGTCGGAGACGATGAGCCTGTCCTGACCGATGAGTCGGTTTATCATCGAGGATTTTCCTGCATTCGGCTTTCCGATAACAGCGACCTTGATGCTGTCGTCATCGACTTGCTCATATTCAAAATCGGAAATGGAGTCCATTACGGCGTCGAGCAGGTCGCCCGTACCGTTGCCGTGCACGGAGGAAACGGCGATGGGGTCATTAGCAAATCCAAGCTCGAAAAATTCGTAATATTCAAACGGCGGCTCGCCGATGCTGTCGCATTTATTTATACAGGGAACGATCGGCTTTCCGCTCTTTTTGAGCATAACCGCTATCTCCCTGTCGTCGGCGGTGAGTCCGCTTCTTACGTCGCAGACAAAAACAATGACGTCTGCGGTATCTATCGCTATTTGAGCCTGATTTCTCATCTGGGAAAGTATGATATCGTCTGTTTTCGGCTCTATGCCTCCGGTGTCTATTACTATGAATTGTTTGCCGCGCCATTCTGTCTCGCCGTAAATTCTGTCGCGCGTGACCCCGGGTGTGTCCTCAACTATTGAGCGGCGCTCTCCGATGAGCTTATTGAAAAGAGTGCTTTTGCCGACATTCGGTCTGCCGACGATGGCGATAACGGGTTTAGCCATGTTTATATATCCCCCTTTTTTCGGTGTTGACTGAACTTAAACTATTGCTCCGTGATTCCGAGGACCGAGCGTATAAACGCCGCCCCCTCGTTGTCCGACGGAGTTGCTTTTACTCCGAGCGCGGCGGAAAGCTCTGCGGGAGTCATGTCGTCGAGAAATACGTCGCCGTCCGCGCGGAGCGCGCACGCAGGGAAGATAAGCTCGTCGCCGAGCGCCTTGCCTGTGAGCTGGTCTATGATATCCGTTGCCGTCAGCAAGCCCGCAACTGTGATCTTCTCCCCGAAGAAATTGTTTTTTATACGGTACACGGAGACCTTGAGTCCCGGCACGGCACGCTCCAGCTCCGCGCACATACGCGAGATATATTCGTAAGCCGCATAGCCCGTTGCAACAGACACGTGTCTGGGCTTGCGGAAAACTTCCCTGTATTGTTCTGCATCGCCCATCTCAAAATCGAACTCCGTCATAAGGTTTGTCAGCATACCGACTCCGTTTTCGATCTGCGCGTAGTCCTCGTAGAAGGCGTCGTCGGGAAGCGGCAGAGAGGCATTGACATAGAACTCATCGGCGCAGAAAAAGAGTCTTGTACCGTATCTTTCCTTACAGCGATCTCCGAATTCCGTCACCTGACGTACAACATCGGCGCACTCCCGGGAAGTGAAACTCTCGAGCGGATAGAGATCGTCGCGGAATTTCGTAAGTCCCGCGGGAACGACGGACACGCTCTTAAGAGCGGGCAGGAGAGAGACAAGGTCGTTCATAGTTCGCTCAAGCTCAGCGCCGTCGTTGATGTTTTTGCAGAGTACGATCTGCGCACACAGAGAAATACCTGCATCCGCGAGTCTGCGCAGATACGACAGGACCTCACCGGCGCGTTTGTTGTGCATCATCTCTATCCTGAGCTCGGGATTGGTTGTGTGGACCGACACGTTTACCGGGGATATGTGCATTTCGATTATTCTGTCGATATCCTTATCCCGGAGATTGGTCAGCGTGATATAATTTCCGTGAAGGAACGAGAGCCTCGAATCGTCGTCCTTGAAATACAGTGACTTGCGCAGTCCCTTCGGGAGCTGATCGATAAAGCAGAACACGCACTTGTTTTCGCACGAATGCTTTTTGTCCATAAGAGGGGTTTCGAATCCGAGACCTATATCGTCGTACTCGTCTTTGCTTATGTGGAACCTGTGAGTCTCGCCATCGCGCAGGACCTCGAGAGTCACGCTCCTGTCTGCGAGATAAAACCTGTAATCAAGAACGTCGTTTATCTCTCTGCCGTTTACGGAAAGGAGAGTATCCCCGCACTTTAGTCCCGCCTTGAAGGCGCGGCTGCCGGGAATAACGTCTGTTATACTTACCATTTGAAATCCGCCTTTGCTTTTGTCGGCGGCGCATTGCCGTACCTGAAATACGGTTTGGTACAAAAGAAAGATGCGCCGCACACGGTTTACCCCGTATTATAACATATTTTTTCGTTATTGTCAAAAAAAACGCATTTTTTAGCGCCTTATTTTTTATTCTTCCTTTGCGGTAATAAAAGAATACGCTCTCACATAGAATTAAACGAAGAACACCGTTTATCATC
>JBJDZF010000053.1:0-1537 GCA_051867855.1 Eubacteriales bacterium | reverse complement strand
CTGATGCGCTCTGACCTCGTGGCAGGAGGAAAGCTCCATCATTGCGTCGCCCTCTTCGACGATCGCCACAAATCCGCGCGACTTGACGTATGACTCTGTCTCCGCACCTTCCTCTGACTCCGTCGCTGTACCTTCCTCTGACTCCGGAGCTTCAACGGTCTGCGTAATTATCTGATCGTCAACGATTCCGAAGACAGGGTATCTGATGATTTCCTGATGAGTTCCGGAAATCGTGTGATATGCGTAGTCCTGTCCGTAAACCTTACCGGTAACGGTGGTAGATGTTCCGAGCTCCTGTATTTTTTCGAAATCGAAGAGCGTTCCGGAACCGTCCGGGAAGAAGGTATATCCGGTGTCAGGGCTTCTGCCCGCACCCATGTAAGGAAGAATCTCTATGCTCTTCAGACGGTAAAGCGATTCGTTGAAACGTATACCGTTGGCGGGGAGCCTGACGCTGACACCGTACTCATCGAGTGTATACTCGAGAGCCATCTTGAACAGCGGAGGATTCTCATCCTCGCTTTCATACTCCGTGAGCAGATGGTCCTCGTCGAGAGATTCATAGGTGTAGTTGGGGCAGTATGTCTTTATCATTGCCTCAAGCCTTGCCTTCTCGACTGACGTAACATCGGAATCCAGCCTGTAAACAGCCATCTTCTTTGTTATCGGGAACTGCTTCTGCATATCGTCGATAGCCGTTTGTGTGTACTTGTCGGTATCGGAGGGATCGAGAAGCGAGTAAAAGACCTTAAACTGATTGTAATAGAAGTTATCCGCGCCAAGCGCTTCCTCCATAACCTTGAGGATCTTAGTCTCGAACGAACTCTTTTCAATCATAACGGGAAGGAGCATTCTTGACTGCTCACGTCCTATCGTGTATTCCACACGGATACCGTTCTTTATGTTCTTGACCTTGATCTGACCTCTTGACGCAGCCTGTTCATAGCTGTAATACGTGGTTTCGGTATCTGTCGCAATATCGGAATACTTCACCACGATCTGCGAAAGGAGCTGCGATTTTATCGAATCGGTGGCACCCGAGCTGCCGACGTCATACGGGTTTGAGAAAAGGATCTCCCCGCTCTCGATGCAGTATGTCGCAACCTCTCCGCTGTATGCGTCGACATACAGACGGTAGCCGTCTTTTTCAAGACGCAGATCCATCGTTGCAAGTTTGTCTTCCGGAGTCTCAATAACCTCACCGGTATATTTGTACTCCTTCTTATTGGCAGTTACCTTAACTTCGCTTATGAGCTTGCCGGTCATGTAGTCAATGGTATCGCGGTCGCTCGTTGTATTGTAGGTATACTCCGGTGCCGAACTTCCTTCTTCCTCTGCGGAAATACAGACGGCACACGCACTCCAGAGCATCAGTACAGTTAAGAGAACCGATATTATTTTATTCAGCTTTGACATTAATTATCTTCCTCCTATCTGTTATACCCGATACTGAATTTCCGTGATAATGTTTGTCACAAAGCTTACAAGCTTTCCAAGCAATGTCGAGAAGAGAATTGCGATAAACATTATGCATACC
>JBJDZF010000052.1:0-6621 GCA_051867855.1 Eubacteriales bacterium | reverse complement strand
CCCCTTTCAAAAGCTTTCAAACCTGTTATTACTTATCCAAGTTTGAAGTTCTTGAAGGGAGGTGCGGAGGGAAACTTCTTTCAAGAAGTTCCCCTCCGCAAGAACACATATCAAAAGGCGCGGGGAGGAAAGCTTCTTTCAAGAAGTTTCCTCCCCGCACAATCATATTGCATCACTTATTTGCAGTCATTTTGAGATAAGCATTTATAAAGCCGTCTATTTCGCCGTCCATCACGGCATTGATGTTTCCGTCCTCATATCCGGTTCTTGTGTCCTTTGCAAGTGTATACGGCATAAAGACGTAAGAGCGGATCTGAGCGCCCCACTCGATATTGGTCTTATTTCCCTGAATATCCTCAATGGTATCGAGCCTTTCGCGCAGCTTGATCTCCATCAGCTTGGATTTCAGCATTTTCAGAGCGGTTTCTTTATTCTGAAGCTGTGAGCGTTCCGTCTGACAACCGACGACGATCCCCGTAGGCTTATGCAGGATGCGGATGGCGGAGTCGGTCTTATTGATATGCTGACCGCCGGCGCCGCTTGAACGGTGCGCCGTCACCTCGATGTCCTCGTCTCTTATCTCCACCTTATCGATATTGTCAAACTCGGGCATAACCTCAATTGAGGCAAACGACGTATGGCGTCGACCCGCAGAATCATACGGGGATACACGCACAAGCCTGTGCACGCCGTTTTCGCTCTTAAGGTAACCGTAGGCGTTGAGCCCCTCGACCATAATAGTTGCGCTCTTCAGACCCGCCTCTTCGCCGTCGAGCCAGTCAATGAGCTTGTATTTATAATTGTGTCTCTCTGCCCAGCGAGTGATCATGCGGTAAAGCATCTGTGCCCAATCCTGTGCTTCCGTACCGCCCGCACCGGGGTGAAAGGATACTATGGCGTTGTTTTTGTCGTACTCACCCGAAAGCAGGACCTCTATACGCTTGTTCTCGGTAGTCTTTACGATCTCGTCGAGCTCACTCTGAACCTCGTCAACGGAGCCCTCGTCATTCTCCTCGATCGCCATCTCGGCAAGCGTGATCGCGTCCTCAAGCTTTGCCGCCAGCGCTTCGTAATCCGCAATGGTGTCCTTTGTCTGCTTGATCTTCTGAAGTATCTTTGAGGAATCCTCTCTTGTCCAGAAATCAGGCTCGAGTGTTTGCTTATCCAGTTCCCCGACCTCTTCACGCAGCTCGGATATTCGCAAAGCAGAGCCGAGTTCCTTTATATCCTCACGCAGTCCTATGAGCTTGTATTTTGCATCCTCAAGAGCTATTATCAATTAAAACCTCCCGCGGCATATGAGCCGCATTATGTTAGTATATACATAAACAGTTGATTATAGACCCGGATCCCGAAAAACGGCGGGAATGATCAACACCGGATATTATAACACAAATATCCAATCCGCGCAAGTACTTTTTACGTTCCCCGAACAAGCACGCATATAAGTCCGTCTTCATAAATCTCGGTCACATACCCTCTGTCAAGATAGGAATCAACGTAAAGCTGCTCATCCTTGCCGTTGTTGATATATGAGCGCAGATCCACTATCACATAGTCGGTAAGCTTACCGTCACTCAGAGAGTACAGCTCATCCACATCGTACATATGCGCGACGAACATCGTCGATGAGCTGACCGAGGCGTTGCGGTCTATGCCGTCAAGTACCTCCTCTATGACCTTGAAATCATCCTTGTGATCTACATATCTTATCACATAGTTGCACCGTGAATCAATACGCGATGCTCCTATGAAGAGAGACGCACCGAGCGCATAGGCGAGAATTACGGATACGACCCTCGGAGAGAACGAAAGCGAGGCAAGATTGATCGCGGCGAGATAAAACAGAAATGCCGTAGTGCCGAAGGTATACTGGAAACCTATGTCGTACTGATAAACATACGCCGTCAGCAGATTCATTATTATCATCGGGCAAAGCAGAATCATATCCCCGAAGCGTCGGCAGAACAGTGGGAGCGCTCCGACGGGCAACAGTACGAGCAACAAAAACAGCAGCTTTTCCGCGCTGAAGCACTCCTTGATATAAAGTGCAGGTGAGACTATCGCCGTCCTTATCAGGTCAATGAACGAGCCGTCATATCCGATAACGTTGTAGTATCTGCTTCCGAGCATGACCCCCTGTCCGTACTTCATCATAAAATGGCATACCGTCAGGAAATATGCCACGGACAGCGCAAAAACCGCCGCCCCGTGAAGCCTCTTTTTCTTGGCGAGGAACAGATAAATTCCCACAAACGCCACATATATTGCCGCGTCCTCTTTAACAGAGAGCACCAGCAATGAGAAGATATAGACCGGCACATATTTTTCTTTTTCGATAAAATACATCAGGAACAATATAAACGGAACGAGGAATACATTTTCGTGAAAATCGTAAAAGCTGCCGCCCGCGAGCGCCGGAAAGAGCAGATAGAGCACGCAGAGCACGGACGATTTAAACTTTGAAAGCCCCACTTTCCGACAGATCAGCATAAGCGGAACAACGCCCGCGACGCTTATTACCGCCTCCGCAACGATAATCGTTACAGGCGACGGAAAAACAGCATAGAAGGGCAACAGAAGATAGAACACGGGTGAGAAATGCACCGCAAAATGCGATAGCTCGAATCCGCGTTCACACGTTGTAAGCGGAACCAACGTTTCCGACATATTGTCGAACATCTGCGCAAATATTCCGAAATCGAAGCAGGGGGCGCAGTATGTCGCATAGCGGAAGTACATAAAGACGAACAGCGCCGCAAAAACCGCCGCCGCGACCGCCCATACCGAAACAAAAGCCGCCCTCTCCGCCCTCACGGACACCTTGCCGTCGGGAAAAGGAAGATACTTGCCCGATACATAAATAAGCGCCGGCAAAAGCGCGACGGAAAACGCTATCGCCGCGTATTCACTGCCCGACGCAAACGCGCAGACTGTTCCGTATATATAGCAGGCGACTATAAATAACACATAAACGGCGTTCTTAAGTGTAAGACGCACCGCGAGCATAACGGCGCAAAGAACGACAAACAGCGCGACAAACGCAAAAATATTCACAGAATCGGCATATGTCGGAACCTTGAATACCTCCCCTCCGAAAGGAAGGCACAAGACGGCGCATATTATCCATGCCGTCAGCAGAATAATAACGATGTCAGACATCGCAAGAGCCGATATTTTTTCTTTCAGTCCTTTCATAAGTCACCTCGCATCACGCAATACGGAAATTTTTGTCTGCCGGCTTCGATTATATCACATTATCCGCCTATTTGCAAATGTTTTTATTGACATTGCGGGATTTTCACATTATAATGTAATGTATAAAGAATACCATAAGGAGATTTTCAAAATGAAGATTACAAAAGAATCCATCATCGGTGATGTTCTCGATTATAACCCCGATACGGCGCGCTTTTTCTTCGAGATCGGAATGCACTGCCTCGGCTGCCCTTCCGCAAGAGGAGAATCCATTGAGGATGCCTGCGCCGTCCACGGAACCGATGCCGACGAGCTGGTAAAGAAGATCAACGATTTCCTCGGCAACGCGGAATAACAATCACAAGAGCACGGTGCTCCAACACTTGCGGCTTGGCTGGTCGGTATGGCTTGCCAAGCCGCAGGCATAGAGAGTGAATGTGCGCGAAAGGCTTCCGAAATGAACGAAATTAAACTGTCCCCGAGACTCAATGCCGCGGCGGAATTCGTGCGCGAAGGAAAGACAGTAGCCGATGTGGGCACGGACCATGCATACCTGCCGATCTACCTTGTGTCCTGTGGCAAAACTCCGCGGGCCGTCGCCTCGGATATAAACGAAGGTCCGTACAGGCGCGCGGCAGACAACGTGCGTGCGTACGGACTCTGCGACAGAATATACGTTCTTCACTGCCCCGGGCTTGACGGTATCGAACGGTATTCTCCGCAGGACATAATAATATGCGGCATGGGCGGCGAGCTTATTGCCTCAATACTTGAGGACGCTCCGTGGACGAAGAACGGGAACATACGCCTTATCCTCCAGCCCATGACGCACCCCGAGGCACTGCGCGGCTTTCTGCTCGGCAACGGATACCGTATAGTCGACGAAAGGCTCGTAAAGGAAGATAGGATATATCAGATAATATGCGCGTCGTACGGCGACGGCACGTCAAGCGACTGTGAGGACAGTCTCTGCAACGAAAGAGTTTTTTCCGGTGACACGGATGCGCCGTACAACGGTGCGGAGCTTCTTGTCGGCAGGATAAACGCCCGTCGCCGCACACCGCTGTTTTTTGAACTGGCACAAAATCAAATCAAAACTCAAATGAAGATCAAAAACTCGAAAAAGGGCGATGTCTCCGCACAGGAGCGTCTGATATTCGAGATTCAGGAGCTTACAGATGACCGTAGCTGAACTTTACCGAAAACTCGACGAAATGATTCCCGCATCCCTTTCCTGCGCGTGGGACAATGACGGGCTTATGTGCTGTCCCGACGCAGATCGGGAAATACGCCGCGTACTCGTGGCTCTTGACGTGACCTCGTATACCGTACGTGAAGCAATAGACGGGGGATATGACGCAGTGGTATCTCACCATCCGTTCATATTTTCGCCTCTGCGCTCACTGAACGAAAATGATTTTATCCCGCGCAAGGCTATGGAGCTTATACGCCACGGCATATCCGTCATGTCCTTTCACACAAGACTTGACGCACTGCCCGGAGGAGTAAACGACGTGCTTGCCGGACTGCTCGGACTTAAGGACGTATCCGCGTTCGGCGAGGAAGGCATAGGACGTGTCGGCATGACCGACTCAAAAATGACCTGTGCGGACTTTGCCGCCGAGGTAAAAAAAATCCTCGGTGCTCCCGCGGTGCTTTATTCCGACGCGGGACTGCCTGTACACAGGGTTGCCGTACTCGGCGGTGAGGGTGGAGACGACATAGGCGCGGCAATGGCGGCGGGCGCCGACACATATGTGAGCGGCAGACTCGGCTACCACCATATGACCGACGCCCCCGACATGGGTATCAACCTCATCGAGGCGGGACACTTTTACACAGAGGACCCTGTGTGCGCTTTTCTGTGCCGAATGATTGAAAGCCTCGGAATATCCTGCACAAAGCTCACGAGCAACAAGATCGCCTGCGTATAAACAGCAAAACCAATATAAATAAAGGAACGGTCGTAAAAATGACATATGTTGTATCTGATATACACGGAAATTACGAGAAATTCAAGGAACTGCTCAAAAAGATAAATTTCGGTGACGATGACCTTATGTACGTTCTCGGAGACATAACCGACTACGGCGAGGAGTCCATACCGTTGCTTATCGATTTGAGTATGCGCGAGAATGTATTGCCGATCGCCGGCGAGTGTGACATACGTGCACTGCGTCTGCTCGGCGAGTTTAACAAAACACTGAATGACGGAAGTATGCCCGACAGTGAGACGATTGCCGAAATGACCGAATGGATACACGAGGGCGGCGCCAAAACGCTTGAGGGATTTAAGGCGCTCGACGCGGATATGCGCGAGGGTGTGCTCGATTATCTCTCCGACATGGCGCTCTGGGAAGAGGTCAGTGCAGGTGGCAAAACATACGTACTCGTACACGCCGGAATTGCCGACTTCGATCCCGACGCTGACCTTGACGACTGTATGCCGGAGGATTTCACCGAAACGCCGCTCGACCTTGACGGGAAATACTATGACGACAAGACGATAATCGTCGGGCACGTTCCGACGTATACCATCGAGGGCGCACAAAGGGGCAGAATATACCGCGGCGAGAGCGTCATAGATATAGACTGCGGTGCCGCCTTCGGAGAAGCTCTCGGTGCAATGAGACTTGAGGACGGCAAGGAATTTTATGTGTGAAAAAAGCGTGTTTGACGTCGACGGCGCGCCGCGGCTCGGGGAAACTGTAAAGCTTGAGATCTCCGACCTCAACAACCTCGGTTGCGGAGTCGGACGTATCGGCGGGTTTGTGGTCTTTGTGCGCGGCGCCGTCACGGGTGACGTTGTGTCGGCAAAAATAATAAAAGTCAATAAAAAGTTCGCGGTGGCGAGGCTCTCGGACATTCACGTCAGCTCACCACTGCGCGCCGCAGAGGCTGAGTGTTGCCGCGAGCCTCTCTCCTGTGGCGGATGCGTTTACCGTGAGATAACATACGCTCATGAGCTGGAGCGCAAGCGCAGTTATGTTAAATCTGCTTTCGCAAAGGCGGGCATACCCGATGCGGAAGTCCTGCCCGTGCTCGGCACGGGAGAGATGACGCGTTACCGCAACAAGGCACAGTACCCTGTCGGCAAGAACAAAAACGGTATTTACGCCGGTTTTTACACGCCGAAAACGCATAATATCGTCCCGATCGACAACTGTATGCTGCAAAATCCGATCTTTGCCGAAATAGTAAGGTTCATATGCTCCTTTGCGGAGAAAAACGGAATTGAACCGTATGACGAAAAAAGCGGCAAAGGGCTTCTGCGTCATATCTATCTGCGCTCTGCCGACGCAAGCGGGGCCGTTGCGGTATGCCTTGTCCTGCGTAGCGCTTCCCTGCCCCACGCCGATGAGCTTGTTTCGGGGCTTACCGCGGCTTTTCCCGCCGTGAGTGGAATTATGCTTAACGTCAACG
>JBJDZF010000051.1:0-1540 GCA_051867855.1 Eubacteriales bacterium | reverse complement strand
TTGGCGTATACTGTTTTTACGTTAAAAGAATCAGTCAGGGTATCCGTCGGGATTCATCTTCTGCCATCTTGCGCTGTCCTCGCACATTCTTGCAAGATCGTATTTTGCCTCCCAGCCGAGAATTTCTTTAGCCTTGGCGGGATCTGCATAGCACTCCCCGATATCGCCCGGTCGGCGAGGAGCGATTTTATAGGCAACCTCGGCACCCCAAGCTTTACCAAAAGCATCTACCATTTCAAGGACCGAATAGCCGTTTCCCGTACCGATATTGAAGTAATCAATTCCCTTTGCATGTGCGGTATACTCAATAGCCTTGATATGAGCGAGAGCGAGATCGACAACGTGTATATAATCGCGCACACCTGTTCCGTCCTTAGTATCGTAATCGTTACCGAAAACATTAAGATAAGGAAGCTTGCCTGCCGCAACTCTTGCAATGTAAGGCAAGAGGTTGTTGGGAATACCTCTGGGATCCTCTCCCATAAGTCCGCTCTCGTGCGCACCGACGGGATTGAAGTAACGAAGAATACATACGGAAAGCTCGGGATCGGGAACGGTGCAATCCTTGAGTATGCGCTCTATCATAAGCTTTGTTTCGCCGTAAGGATTCGTTGTGGAAAGAGGAAAATCCTCCTTGATGGGAACTGACTTCGGAAGTCCGTACACGGTGGCAGAAGAGCTGAACACAATTCTCTTTACTCCGTGCGCACTCATACATTCAAGAAGATTAAATGTACCGGTAAGGTTATTGTGATAATATCTTACAGGCATAACACAGGATTCACCTACCGCCTTCAGTCCCGCAAAATGAATTACGGAATCTATCTCCGGATGCTCTTCGAAAACGGTGTCAAGGGAGTCCTTGTCAAGAAGATCACACTTGATGAATTCAGGTCTATTCCCCGTGATGGTCTCTATTCTGTCAAGAACGCAAATTTTGCTGTTGCAAAGGTTATCAACAATGACAACTTCGTAACCGCTCTTGATGAGCTCTACAACGGTGTGAGAACCGATATAACCTGTTCCGCCTGTTACTAAAATCGACATAATTAAATCCCCCAATATTATTTTCTAAAACAAAAAGAGCGACGAGCCGCTCTTTTTGTAAATATTAGTCAGCGTAAACGCTAACCTGCTTCTTGCCGCCGGCAATATGCTCGAACTTTACCTTGCCATCAACAAGAGCAAAAAGAGTATCATCAGAACCGATACCAACATTAGTACCGGGATGAATCTTTGTTCCGCGCTGTCTTACAAGAATATTACCTGCAAGTACCGCCTGTCCGTCCGCTCTCTTAACGCCAAGACGCTTAGACTCGGAATCACGACCGTTCTTAGTAGAACCAACACCCTTTTTATGAGCAAAGAATTGTAAACTAAGCTTTAACATTTCATATACCTCCATAATTAGTAATGGCATTACGCCGCAGTCACGGCTCAGATTTCTCTTTCAATCTCTTTTACGTCGAGATAATCGTAATTATCTTCCAGCATATCCATAAGTTGAAGGAAATAAGCCTGTATAAGTCCTGATATTGCA
>JBJDZF010000050.1:0-6644 GCA_051867855.1 Eubacteriales bacterium | reverse complement strand
CTCAGCGCGACCCGGTCACGGAGTACAGAATACAGGGCGCGGATATGTTTGACGCAATGGTTGAGGATATCCGTGAGAGGACCACGAGAATGATACTTTCCGTTACCGTGAGAACCCCCGAGGTCAAGCGTGTACAGCTTGCCAACCCGATCTCCGAGGGATTTGAGGGCGGCTCCAGACCGCAGAAGCGCGTAAGCGTAACACGCAAGGCGGCGCAAAAGGTCGGAAGAAACGACCCGTGCCCCTGCGGAAGCGGTAAAAAATACAAAAACTGCTGTATGAGAAACGATTCGGGCAACTGAATCGGATGTCAGCTTATTTTTCAAATAATTAAGAGGGACAAGATATGAATATCAAACTCTGGAACGGATGTATTCCTTATGAGACCGAGGGGTTCGATACCCCAAATAACATGACAACGTATTTTCTTGAGACAGAGGAGCCGTTGCCATGCGTGGTCGTTCTCCCCGGAGGGGGTTACTCAAATCGTGCCGCGCACGAGGGAGAACCGATAGCAAAATTCTTCAACAGCCGCAATATGCACGCGGTGGTGGTTGATTACCGCGTTGCACCAAACCGCTTCCCAACGGGGCTGTGCGATGCGCAGCGCGCCATCCGTCTTTTGCGCGCAAATGCACAGGAGTGGAAAATAGATCCGCAGAGAATAGTGTCCTGCGGCTTTTCCGCAGGAGGTCATCTTGCGGCGTCGGTGGCGCTTTACGATGATATGCTCCCCGAGGATTGGAAGAGGGACGACGCCGACGGGTATTCCTGCGTTTCGAACGGTGCGATACTTGCGTATTCAGTAATTGCCATTGATGGTGAGTTCGGCCATGTCGGAAGCGGAAAAAATCTGCTCGGAGAGGAAAGGTTTGAACGTGAGGCATCGGATTTTGCCCTTCAAAATAAGGTGTGTGCCGATTCTCCTAAGTTTTTCCTCTGGCATACCTCGAACGATTCCTGTGTAAACGTTAAAAATTCGCTTGTATTTGCAGAGCATTTGCGCGATTCCGGGATCGAATTTGAAATGCACATTTATCCCGACGGAAATCACGGGCTGGGTTTGGCATTGCAGAAACCGGACGCCAAGGCGTGGGCGGGGCTTGCCGCAGATTGGATCGTGAGAAACATATGATCGGTGATCGTGCCGTTTTACGGAGATCGATTTCGTAATTAATTTATAACGACGAAAAAAGCTTCAAAAGGAGAGGAGACCATGGGATTCGGATTGCTGTTCCTCGGATATTTTATGACTTTTCTGATGTCTGTAAACCAGATCGGTTTTCTCTTCAGACTTGCCGGATATGTACTGATGCTGTATGCGTGTATGTTGTTGCGCAAATACAACAGATACTTTACGCTTCCGATGTATCTGTCGATATCTCTTATAGTTACCTCGGCAGGCAGTACGGTTGTCGGAATATGGAATATTCTGTACGAGGCGATGCTCGTTGCCTCAAAACCCTCGATTGCGTATGAGGAAGCATTTACCAATATATCCGCCGTGCTTGTGTTCGTGTTTCATCTGTTTTTGCTCGGGGCGATCAGAAAGATCGCAATCGAGACGGATATGCGGAAGATTGCCGACAACGCGGTGAGAAATTTCATTTTCATATGTGTATACTACCTGATGTACATAGTGTCGATCCTGCCGTTTTTCTTTACGGGAGAATATATCAAGTATTTCAGCCTGCCGATTACGCTGTTGTATTTTGCGTGGATAATACTCAATCTTGTTCTCATATTCTCATGTTATTCGGGAATATGCGACGAGAATGATGTCGAAATGCGCGCCAAGCCCTCGAGATTTGCCTTTGTAAATAAATTCCGCCGGAAGATGGAGGAGCGTGAGGAGCGGGCTGTCGACGAGGCGAGAGAATACGCAAAACAGAGGCGTGAGAAAAAAGGCTCGGGAAGGAATAAACGCGGCAAATGATGCCGTTATTTGAGTTGCGTCATCAGAAATTCCGACCGCGCGGTGTTCCGTCGCAGGTCGGTGTGACGCCCAGCGTCGGAGAGGAGCAGTTATGCAGAAAAGAGCGAAAAGTCTGGGAATAAGCGCGATTATGATCTCATTTGCGTTTCTCTTTAACCCAAACATAAACATAATAGATTTTATTCCGGATATTATCGGATATATAATCCTCTGCGCGGCGCTTACCAGGCTTGCCGATATGAATGATACCGTGGGCGAAGCTCTTGCGCTTTTCAAGCGCATGATAATAGTCGAGGCGGCGCGTATTCTGGCACTTTTTTGGATGTTCGGTCTTTCCCAGTCGCAGAGAGCGGAACAGAACACATCGGCTCTGCTTTTGTCGTTCGTGTTCGCGATCATCGATCTCATCACTCTTATCCCCGCATACTGCAAGCTCTTTGACGGACTTACCGAAATGGCGTATACGAGGGATAACACCTCAATACTCGGCAGAAAGAGGCAGAGGTCGAGAAAGAGCTACACCGAAAAGATAAAATCGTTTACGGTGTTTTTCGTGATATTCAAGTCGACAATGTACGTTCTGCCGGAGTTCACCGTGCTCGGAACCCAGTCGTATGACGATAAAACCGGGCTTGTGAACATTTACGATTTTGTGGGGCTGTTGCGCTCGCTCTGCTTTGTCTTTGCCCTTGTCGTTGGAGTTATATGGCTTGTGAAGATACTTGCCTATTTCTCACGCGTCAGAAAAGACGGGGCGTTCTGCCCGGCATTGCTTGAGGAATACAACAGAGAGATCGCCACAAAGCGCAGCTTGTTTGTGCAGAGGTCAATAAAATCGTCATTTTTCTGTATTTTCGTCGGCGCTCTGCTTTTGGTCGACATAAGGGTGGACAATTTCAATCTGTTTCCGGATCTGCTCGCATCTCTTGCATTTATTGCCGCCGCTGTTCTGATAAGGCAGTATGTGCCTAAAGCGAAAAAGAGTATACCCTTGTTTGCCTTGTACGCCGTGATTTCGGCGGCGGCGACTGCCGTCGAATACGGATTTTTCAACAAGTATTATTACGGCGCGATCAACAAAAGCGAGGAGGCGTACAATGCCTACCTTGTCATGCTCGGTGTGTCGGTTGCGGATGTTCTCGCTTTCCTTGCGGCGACTGCCGGCATAATTATAATATTTTCGTGTGTGATAAATGAGCACACCGGATTTGTGGTGCTGGGAGAGCAGAGCGGAAACGAAGAACGTGTCGCACGTGTTCACCGCGAGCTTATGAAAAAACTGATCTTTCCCATATGTGCGGCTCTGCTTTGCGCGGCGTCGGATGTTTTTTACGATTTCGGTGCAAGGTATTTCGGGTTTGCGGGATTTGTCAATATCTTTTTCACGCTTCTCTTTGCACTCTCGGTGCTCAAAACCGTGTTCGCACTGCTCGAGGAGGTACACTCGCGTTATATGCTCGACTGACCGCGTGTAATTATTCCGCGACATTTCGGTCCTGCAGATCATTTTGCGACAAATAAAAAGGCTTCGCGTATAACGAAGCCTTTTTCGGTTAATAATTATTTCTGTAATTCAATACGGTGTCAGCGATTTTTCACAGACAAACGGCAAATACGTTTGAGTTTGAAACCGCGCTTACAAATACCGTTTGATATTACTATTTTCAGATAGCCGACGTCTCCTATGAGTGTCGGCGGAGAAACGGAGCATAATAATTATGCAGAACAACAACCAGAATAAGAATCAGCAGAACCAGAATAATCAGAACCAGCAGAATCAGCAGAACCAGAACAATCAGAATCAGCAGAATCAGCAGAATCAGCAGGACAAGAAGAACTGACATTTTGCCGATAATGCGTGGGAGAAGAGCCGGAAACGGCTCTTCTTCTGCATTTTTACGGATATTTTTTCAAAAGGTCGCTTTGTCCTTGAAATTTCGGGCAGAGTATTGTATAATTATATGGACGCGTAAATCGCAGAATAATAATCGGAAAACTGTAAAGGTATTCGCAATGGAACTGAAATCAAGATACAACAAAGCCAAAAGAGCACTCTTTGATAAGGCGTACTCATTTCTCAATGAGCCGCAGAGAGAAGCCGTTTTTACGGTCAACAATCCTCTGCTCGTACTCGCCGGGGCGGGGAGCGGAAAGACCACGGTGCTTGTCAACAGAATAGCCTACATAATAAAGTACGGCAACGCGTATTATGGGGATTTTGTGCCCGAGGGCACGAGCGAGGAGGATGTGGAGCGCCTCGAGAACGCACTCTCGCTCTCTCCCGCGGAAATATCCGATATTCTTCCAGAGTTTATATATCAGCCCTGTCCGCCTTATGCCGTGCTTGCCATTACGTTTACCAACAAAGCGGCAAACGAGATAAAGAGCCGCCTTGTCTCCGTTCTCGGGGACGCGGACGTGGCAAAGGATATCTGGGCGGGAACATTCCATTCGATCTGCGTGCGTATACTGCGCAGATACGGAAGTCTGGTGGGCTACGGGGATAATTTTACGATATACGACACGGAGGACAGCAAACGCTCAGTGGCGGCGGTGATGAAGGATCTGAAGATCGACGAAAAGGCACTGCCGATAAAGACGGTCATGAACCAGATAAGCCGCGCAAAGGATAAGCTGATGGGACCCGAGGAATATGAAAGACAAAACGCCGCCGACTTCAGACTCTCGCGTATAGCGAAAATATATGCGGCATATCAGGACAGCCTGCTCCGCTCCAACAGCATGGATTTTGACGATATCATCATGAAAACCGTCGAGCTGTTGAGAAATCACGAGGATGTGCGTACATACTATCAAAATAAGTTTAAATACGTGTGCGTAGATGAGTTTCAGGATACAAACGAGGCACAATTTGCCCTCACCGTGCTTTTGAGCGGGCATTACCGTAATCTCATGGTGGTAGGCGACGACGACCAAAGTATATACGGGTTCAGGGGCGCGGAGGTGAAGATTATTCTTTCGTTCGACAAATTTTTCTCTGACACCAGAACCATACGTCTAGAACAGATTACGTTCGATGACAAGACGATGAAAGAACTCGAGAAATTCGACAGCACTAATCATAATAATTCAACCACTAAGATCTTACGCCTTGAGCAGAACTACCGTTCTACGCAAAATATTCTCGACGCCGCAAACGCCGTTATATCCCACAACCGCTCGCGACATGAAAAGATACTTTGGACGGCAAATGGGGCAGGGGACAAGATAGTTTTGCACCTGTGCGACGACCAGAACGCCGAGGCGAGATATATCGTCACGAAGATAAACGATTCGGTTTCGCGCGGAGAGAACAAATTCAGAGATTTTGCCATTCTTTACCGCACAAACGCCCAGTCCAACACCATTGAGCGCACGTTTGCAAAAAGCGGTATGCCGTACAGAATGCTCGGCGGCACGCGCTTTAACGACAGAAAAGAAATCAGGGACATTGTAGCATATCTCCAGCTCATAAATAATCACAGTGACGGAGAACGACTCCTGCGTATAATCAACGAGCCGAAGCGAAAGATAGGGGAGCGCACGATAGAAGGTATCAGGGAGATCGCCGCAGAAAAGAACACAACGCTTTTCGAGGTCATACGCAACGCGGACAAATACGTCGCGCTCCAGCGCTCAAGCGACACCCTGCTCGGATTTGCCGCGCTGATCGAGAGGCTGACGCAGATACTTGCGGACGGGTGTCCGCTTGACGCGTTTGTAAACCGCGTTCTCGATATGTCGGGGTACAGGCAGATGCTCATAGACGCGGGCGAGGAGGAAAAGGAGAGGCTCGAAAACCTCGAGGAATTCATCTCGGGTGTCATAGAGTATCAGAGCAACAACGAAGAGCCTACGCTCACGGGCTTCCTTGAAGAGAATATGCTCGTGTCCGATGTCGACAAATACGACGAGAACGCCGATGCCTGCGTGATGATGACGATCCATTCAGCCAAGGGCCTTGAATTTCCGGTGGTATTTCTGCCCGGTATGGAGGACGGACTCTTCCCGGGTATGCAGACGCTGACTGCGGGTGAGGCGGAGATCGAGGAGGAGCGCAGGCTGGCGTATGTTGCCATAACGCGCGCAAAAAACAGGCTGTATATACTGCATACAAAGAACCGTATGATCTACGGTCGTACGTCCTACAATCCTGTCTCACGGTTTGTCGAAGAGATCCCGAAGGAGCTGATATGTGACGATACGCCGAGGCAGGGATTTACGTCGTCGCCCGACAAGCCTAAAGTATATTACAGCGCCGTGGGAACGCAGAGCTCACAAAAGACTGCATCCTCGGGTATAGGCGACACGGTGACGATAGGCAAAAAGCTGTTTGTTCCGCAGGGAGGCGCGGCAAAGGAGATATTCAAAGAGGGAGATCGTGTTTCTCACATAACATTCGGGGAGGGCGAGGTCATCTCGGTAAAGCCCATGGGGTCCGATATTCTGTATGAGATAATGTTCGACAAGGTGGGTACCAAAAAGCTCATGGCGACCTATGCAAGACTTAAAAAGGTACTCTGACGGGAATTTTTAGGACAAAATAGTGAGTCATAACCACCGTCAAATCCGGTGGCTTACACAGCCCTATAAGGGTATGTTACCGGCGGGGCTGAAAGCCCACCGAAGTACACTACATTTGCAATCTTGCCATACAGTCGCAAATGCGACGGGATACTTTAGCCTCCCTTGTGTAAAGGGAGGTGGC
>JBJDZF010000049.1:0-1550 GCA_051867855.1 Eubacteriales bacterium | reverse complement strand
ATATTTCCAGAGTTCTCGGATTTCCTTACCACTTTCTTTTTATCATGCCTCCTTACTTAAATTGCTTATAAATCGGTTTCGGGAACTTGATATTAAGCAATGAACGGAAAATCGGATTTTGAATAATGTATTCGCCTTGTTTCAGACGAGTCATCATAGTCTTATAAACGGATGGAATACTCTTGTAATCACTCTTGGTGACTTCGATTGAGTTTGTCCGACCATAAGCGTGGGTAGAACAGTTACCTGTAACTCTATCGTGAATAGCGCTTCTGAACTGTTCTGCGGCAAAGAGCACTACGCCAAGAGAACGTCCACGTTCTGCAACATCAAGTACTTGACGAAGAATAGGAGAGTTCTTAGGTGTTTCCTTAGAAGCATACTTGTTCAACTCGTCAATAAATATTACAACTCTTGAAGGCGGATTTACGCCTTCTTCGCCGGCATACTGACCTAACTGTAAATCATAGATTGTACGGATTGCATCGCCGAATACATATGCCTGCTTATCTTCGGAGAGCTTAGCAATATCAATAACATGCACTTCGTTTTTCTTAATGTATTTGAGGGCATCACCAATACGGGTTTCACCTTCATCTTCACGAATATCCCTTGCGAAAATCTTATTATCAGTAATGCTCTTATTAATGATGCGATAGAATTTTCTCCAGCTCGCCACAGGGATTTCTTTGTCTTTTCCAGAAGTTTCGGTAGAACACTTTTCTTTTACTGCTTCAAGGAATTCCTGCCAATCACTGACTTGATTAAATTTACCTTGTCCCGACATAATATAGCTGATGATAGATTCCATTGTTTGAGTGGAGTCATCAATATTGGCAAACATCAAATCGAGATTCTCTTTGTCATACTTATAAATGTATTTGTACTTTTTTGCTTTCTTCTTTTTGATATTATCCTCAACTTCTTCTGGCGTCATATATGTGTTCCAATGACGGGTTTTTGGGATAGAGTAAGGATAATAGTACTGAACATTCTTGAAAGGTTCAGCAGCCAATCCCAACTTTTCGTATTTAGCAAAAGTATCCTTTCGAGCCTGCTCAGGATTACGCTCATCAGAGAAGTCATTTAACTGATCAATAGCAAGCAAGTCCTTACCTTTTACATTAAATAGTACAAATGCAACACTGTCTTCGTCCTCATTCTGCGGATCTTTCTTCATATAGCTGTCTTGTATAGCCTTCAAAAGAAACATCGCATAAGAAGTCTTGGAAGCAAGACCGGAGATACCCGAAATGTTCAAATGAGCACCTTCGGGGCCAATAATGAATTTTGAGTTGAGATTTACAGGGAGTGTAACTTTCTCACACCCTTTTGTACCCTCATACATTTCAAGATAACCACACACAAGCGGATTACGAATATCATTAAGTCCAAGAGCGTAGTTAATTTCTTCGGCAGTTGCCAACATTACCTTTGCGTTGCTTTGAAGAGGAATATAAATATTTTCGGTATTGCAAACAACCTTGGCGGTAACATGAACAAGTCCAGTAAAAACGGACAATAGAAAAAACACCCCCTTTATGGTAGAA
>JBJDZF010000048.1:0-6677 GCA_051867855.1 Eubacteriales bacterium | reverse complement strand
AAATGGGTCGGGTCCCATTTTGAGAGCAATTTGGGCGTGAAAAAGATGTACTTCACTTTAAGATATGCAATGCTTTCACGCTATATCCTTTCAAAAGACGCAGAGCGCCTGTGCGGCAGAGCTCCGCAATATCATAATATGAAAGGAAACGGAATATTGACATCGCCCGGATTCAATCGGATGCAAAATCGCATTTTCGGAATTTACCGAATTCCGAAAACGGCAGCATTCTCTCCCGCGGCAGGCTCGGCAGGAGGATTCCGAGAGTGTGATAATCCGCACAGCAGATCCGATCTGCGTCTGCCGTGGCGATGATGTCGGCTATGCCCTCCGAGGAGAGCGGACCGTGGGAGCCGAGAATGAGCATATCGCTTTTCGCGGTCAGCACGGTACATATGTCTGAAATGTCGGATGACTCAAACCCCGAGCCGACGTAGGTCAGGAGCTTACCGTCAATGGAGACGCAAAATGCCGCGACCTTTTGCGACGAGTAGGAAACCTCTCCCATTTCCGATATCATTATTTCACCGTCGAGAAGCGGTACCGCCGTATTTCTCTGAAAAAATATGACCTCAAGTTGCGCACTGTCGGCAACCGAAAGTATGCTCTGTGCAATCTCTGTCTCATTCTTGCTTTCGGGCAGGGGAAGATACACCTTTCTCACCATCGTGTTCCTGAACAGGCGGTCGAGCGAAGATATGTGACGAGAGTGGTAGTGCGTAAGGTAAACGGCATCGGTCTCGGTGGCGTAGTTCGCACGCGCGGCGGTGTAGGCGGCGTAAAGCAGGTCATATCTGCCGTCGGATATATCGCAGATCGCCGCCTTAGTGCCTTTTGTCAGCACAACGGAGTCGCGCGCGTCGTCCGCTATGTATGTTACGCGCGCCTCGGGATTTGAGACGGAGAATATGCAGAAGCATACGGCAAAGGACGCCGCGGCGACAACGGGCGGCAATATCAGAAGCACTTTGCGGCGCAGCCTCGGTATCAGAAGCACAAACACAGCAAGCGTACATACCACCGTAATTACCCCCGCAAACGGATAGCGCAGGGAGATCACGGCAGACTCAAGAGCAGAAAATTTTCCGATAACGGCACGTATCAGAGCCGCGAAAGAGTCGGAAACAGAACAAATAATGCTCCCGACAACGGGGATCCCCCCGAGTGCAAGAACGGCAAGAGAGCATATGAGATATGCGATACATAACGGAGAGAGAATGAGGTTTGCCGGAATCGAAACGAGAGACATTTCCCCGAAAACATACCATATGATGATACATATAAAGAGGTTTGCCGCGACGGTGGTGAGGATCGCGGCGACTATTTTCAGCGCGGCACGCCGCGCCCGAACGGCAAAACGGCTTTTTCGTTTTGCTTTCCTTGCCGCCGCCGACATCATACCGGATACGGCGACGTACCATGTGACAAGTCCGAATGTGGCAAACAGGGAGAGCCAGAAGCCCACATCGGAAACGGTATAAGGAGAGACTGTAAGAATAAAGGTCGCCGACAGGAATAGCGCGGTGAGAGCGTCGCTGTCGGATGAAAGCATAAAGCACAGATAAGCGCACAGAAGCATTCCCACGGAGCGCATGGCAGAAGCCGAAAAGCCGCATATCGCAAGCAGGGTGAGCGCCACGGCGCAGGTAAATATACAGCGCGGCTTTTTCGGCACGCACAAGAGCCGAAGCAGAAAATCGAAAAGACAGGTAAGCACCGAAAGATGCAGACCGCTGACGGCGAGCAGGTGGGAAAGCCCCGCACGCCTGAAATCCCGTTCCGTCTGTGCGGGAAGATCGGATTTATCCCCGGTCAGAAGAGCTTCCGAGAGGGAGGCGGCTTCGGAGTCAAGCAGGGAGCCGAATCTGTCGCCTATCGCATTGCTGATCAGCTTGCCGGCTATTCTCGGGTTTACGGTGCGTCCTACGGCATATATGCGTTCCTCACAGCTTATTGAAAACTGACTCTTTTGAGGAAGCTTAAGCACGGATTCCGAATATATGTTGGCTTCCGTATCAGAGATATCACCCTTGAAATAAATCACGTCGCCCGCGGATAATTCGCCGTCGTATGGCAGGTATACGGTCGCGTCACACCGGCATTTTTCGCCGTCGATATATCTGACTGACACGATATATGCCGAAGAAAAGCGCGAGGAGTAGCCCGTGTCGCACACAACGGCGTGGATCTGACGCTCCGTGCCCGTGAATCTCCCGCTTCTTTTGTTTTGCGCAATACTTACCGCAATTGACTGGGCAAGTGAGGCGCACACAAAAAGCAGCGAAATAAACACGGTTATGCACATATATTTTGATTTTCCGTCATATTTCTTTTTTGTGAGAACAAAAAGAACCACAGCAAAAAGAAGGAGCAAGGCAAGTACAGTTGCCCGCGCCCCAACGGACAGAAAATAAGATATCGGCAGTGTGAGCACGAAGCAAAAACAAAAAAGGCACAAGGGTCTGTTGCGAAAAATTCCCATGTGCTCACCTCCGGAATGTAAAATCGACATGATCCGTCATACACACGAATACTAACATATTTTTACAGCTGTGTCAAGCGATTTTCCGTTTTTTTTCAAGGTGTTAGGTTTTTTACTTGACAAGAAAAAAAAACTATTATATAATAAGAAAGTCTGAAAACCGACAGCCATTTCCTTTTCACGCCTTTGGCGGGGAAAACTACAGAAAGGGTTACGTCAAGTCAATATGAAGATGATCAACAATCTCAAAGGAGCGAAACCGCCGAAAGTTATAACCGATCTGCGACATCTCGTAAATTCGGGTGCCGAGGAGTTCGGAGACAAGTCACTGTATATATACAAGGACGCCTCGGGGGAGTACGTCGGGTACTCGTATATACAGCTTCGGGATGAGATGAACGCGATCGGAAGCGCGTTCATGAAACTCGGGATCGCCGATTGCTCCATAGCCGTAAGCGGGGACACGCATCCGCGCTGGATCGCTACGTATCTTGCCACGGTAAACGGTAACGGATGTATAGTACCCATTGACAAGGAACTCAGCGACGAGTCCACCGCCGATTTTTTAAAGCTTTCCGAGGCGGTCGCTTTTGTGTATACCGAGGCGCAGAACGAGCGCGCCGAGCGTATCGCGGCAATGCTCCCGAATATAAAATACTATATTGCGATAAATCCTTCGGAGAATTACAAATTTGCCGATAACGTCTATACGATGGACGAGATAATAGAGATGGGCAAAGCCGAGCTTGATGGCGGCAATACGGCTTACCTTGAGCTTGAGCTTCAGACCGAGAAGATGTCTGCGCTGTTGTTCACCTCGGGAACCACCGGCACGAGCAAAGGAGTAATGCTCTCTCATCACAATCTGACTGCCGCGACAAATGCATCTGTACTTTCCATGTCGTACGACGACAGGAATACCTTTGTTTCGGTACTGCCGCCGCACCATTCGTATGAGATCACGTGCGGACACCTTGCCATTATGGATCTCGGGGCGCAGATATTCATAAACGACAGCCTGCGCCACGTTATGAAAAATTTCAAGTCGTATAAGCCGAACGCCCTTATGCTTGTGCCGCTCTTTGTCGAGACAATGCACAAGAAGATCTGGGAAGAGGTCAGGAAAAAGGGACTTGAGAAGCAGTTCAAGGCAATAATAAAGCTGAATTCGGCATTGCTTTGCGCGCATATTGACGTGCGCAACAAGCTGTTCGGAAAGGTTACCGAGGCTTTCGGAGGAAACCTCAAGAGCATAGTCTGCGGCGGAGCACCGCTCAGCCCGCAGCTTATCAAGGATTTCTACGCGTTCGGCATCACGGTGCTCGAGGGCTACGGCATCACGGAGTGCGCGCCGCTTGTGGCGGTAAACTCGCCGGGTAAGATCAAATTCCGTTCCGTCGGTACTCCCGTCAAGGGATGCAGCGTCAGAATAGACAAAAAGCCGGAGGAGGAGACGGGCGAGATACTGGTCAAGGGCGAAAACGTCATGCTCGGATATTACAAGGACCCGCAGGCAACCGCAGAGGCTTTTACAGAGGACGGTTGGTTCAGGACCGGCGACATTGGATACATGGACGACGAAGGTTATATTTTCATTACCGGTCGGAAAAAGAATGTAATAATACTCAGCAACGGAAAGAATGTTTTCCCGGAGGAGCTTGAGGAGTATCTCGCGGCGGTGCCGTGTATTCTCGAGTCGGTTGTGCTGACAAGGAAAAACGATGCCGGGGACAAAACAATAACCGCGATTGTAGTGCCCAATATGGAGGTGCTCGCAGGAAAAGAAAAAGAAGAAATTTACGCGGAAATAAAAGCCGCTGTAAATAAAATCAATCAGTCTTTGCCTTCTTTCAAGCATATACGCAGGATCGAGGTAAGATATGAAAAATTTGAGCGCACTACATCCAAGAAAATTCAGCGCTTCAAAATCAACTGATCGATAAAAATTCGGAGGAAGAAAATGTACGAGAAATTTGTTCAGCTTCTTGTCGATGAGCTTCAGATCGACAGGAACGAAATAACCATGGATGCGGAACTTTCAAACGATTTGGGAATCAATTCCATTGAGCTTGCCGATCTCGTCATGCAGTGCGAGGATAAGTTCGGAATTGAGATCAAGGATGACGATATCCGTAAGTTTACCACGGTACGCGACGTTGTGAATTATCTCGAATCCATAGCGTAAAACAACAGAAGAACCCCGCGGCTGTCGGAAGCATTCCGACAACCGCGGGGTTCTTTTTGCTTTATTTTACGGGTACCGTCTCGAGAGGGTCGTTTTTGTAGCTTGCCTTGAGCAGTACCGGTGTTATGAAGCTCGTAACAATTATGAGAAGCACAAGGAAGGGCATGATTTCCGTGCCGATAATGCCGGCGTCGACACCCTTCTGACAGCATACGAGCGCAACCTCCGCTCTCGCCATCATTCCAAGCCCCACACGACAGGAATCCTTTGCGGAATATCCGCACATAAGCGATGTTCCGAAGCATCCGGCAAACTTGCCTATGATACCCGCCGCCACAAAGCAAAGACCGAAGAGAACGAAATTCGGGTCGGTGAAGTTAAACGACGAGGTGATCCCGATGTTCGCGAAAAACACGGGGGAGAAGATCATGTAGCTGATGACGTCGGATTTGCGGTCGATATATCCGACCTCGGGGTTTTTCGAGAGGAAAAGTCCCGCGGCAAACGCCCCCGTGATGTCGGCTACACCGAACCATGCCTCGCTGGCATATGCCGCGAAGAAGCACAGAGAAAGGCTGAAGATCGGAATGAGTCTGTGGTGCGGAAAATGTTTGTCAAGCAGTTGGAAGAGCTTGTTGCAGACATACCCGAGGACTGATATGAACACGAAGAAAAGCAGTGTTCTTACGATCATGAGCCAAAGCGGAACCGACTGTGCCGCGCCGTCACCGCCGTTGAGGGCTATGACGAAGGAGAGGACGATTATTCCTATTATATCGTCGAGCACCGCCGCCGCGATTATCGTACTTCCGACCTTGGAGCTGATCTTCCCGAGCTCTCGCAGTGTGGCAACCGTTACACTCACCGATGTGGCAGTGAGTATTGCGCCGTAAAAGAGGTTTTTCAGCAGCTGGTCCGTGCCGACGTCAAATCCGCCGTTAAAGGCGCACGCAACGACGAATCCAAGTCCCATGGGTACCAGCACGCCGGCACAGGTTATTACCAGAGACGGAATGCCGACCGATTTTATCTGCTTTATATCGGTTTCGAGCCCCGCGGAGAACATGATAAGTACAACTCCGATCTTCGAGAGAAAGCCGAGTCCCTCAAGAGTGGCAGAGGTGATTATTTCCTGACCGGGAATGTATTTTATAAGTCCGAGCAGAACACCGGTCAGAAGCATTCCCACAACCTGCGGAAGTCCGATACGTGAGCATATTTTGGAAAGGCATTTTGAAAGCAGCAGTATCAGAGACAGCGGCAAGAGTATGGCAAAGTATTCCATATATATTTCTCCTTGAATATTCGTAGACCAATCAATTATATTACTTTTGCCCGTTTAAGTCAATCATGACAATTATCCAAAAATATCATATCACGATCGCGGTAATTGTGGAAAATTGCAGATTTATCTGAATTTGCGCGAAATAACCATCTCGCGGCGCATAAGCTCGCGGTCTGTGGATTTCGCACGAAAAAGGTAAATCGGCCTGCGCTTTTGCCGTCCGCTGTTTTCGAAAGCAGGAAAAATCATGTAAGTAATTAATAAAAATGTAAATAAATGTAATTAAGGGATTGAAAATCGAAATTAGTGAATAAAAATAAATGAATTTCGCGGCGTTTTTCAAAAAAAGTTTTATCCGCTGAAAAGTTTTTTGAAAAAAATAAAAAATACTCTTGCACTTCCATATAAAGTATCTTATAATGTACTCACGGTGGTTAAAAGTGGTGCAAAGTGTAGCAAAGTGCACTGTAAATGATCCGAATGACAAAAATAAACCGAAAGGAGGCGCAAGCAGTGCTTTCAGGAGAATTCAGACATAATCTTGACCCGAAGAACAGACTTTTCATACCTGCGAAACACCGCGAAGAGCTTGGCGAGACTTTCATGGTCTCAAGGAGCATCAGAGATAATTGCCTCAAGGTTTATTCCATGCCGGAATGGGAAAAGTATATAGAACCCATTCTCCGGATGGACAGAAAGGATTCGGAGGTAATACTCCGTACGCT
>JBJDZF010000047.1:0-1555 GCA_051867855.1 Eubacteriales bacterium | reverse complement strand
GCACTTACTGCCATCATGGGTATCATTGCGGCAACCATTGCCAATACCAGAAAGATTGAAATAAACTTCTTCATGATTTTTCTCCTTTTCATAGATTTTTTATATTATTGATATTGGAACTCAAATCAGTTACACAGATGATACGGGAATTATCTGACACATTTGTGAAAGTTTCACCGTTTAACCGCGAAGTCTCCGAACTTTTTTAATAGTGAGTGTACAGCCACTCGTCAAGCTCCTTGAGGGCTTTGTTTATGCTATCGCCTTCCGAGGCTATTGCCGTTGTAACATTACCGGATCCGCTACCGCCGTTATAAACTGCATGTCTGAGAGCGTCTCTCCAGATATGGTTGCGGACATCCTTGACCGCAGTGGGGTATATGTCCGAGAAATCCCATCTCGTTCCCTGCAAAATGATATCAAACACTTCCCACGCATTACTGTCTCTTAAATATCTTCCCTTAAGTACGGTTTCAAAGAGGACAGGACGCACGTTGGAATAGCTTTCGGCTGCCAGCATCTCCAATACCGCACTTATCATGTCATAATCCTTGTCGCCGTACATAACGGATATGGTGTTGTGGGAATCCTGAACTCCCTCATAATATTTGTCCTGATCGGCATCATATTTCGGGAGAGGAAGCAGCCCGTATTCATCTGTCATATTCACCAGGTGTTGGCTGTCTCCGATACCTGAGACACAGAATATGGAACGTCCGTTCTTGAAGTATTCTACCGGCTGCGTGTAGGTCGGAATTCCATATCCGACAAGATATACGTCAGCGGTCTTGTAAAAGCTGACAAGCTTATCCGCCGCATCCCCGAGTTTCATCTGGGTAGTGCTGTTCATAAGAGTATGGTTTCCGTTATCGTTTACTCTCGTAAGGTCTATGTCAAACGCCGCTACGAATCCGTCGTATGCGTGAACATTATAATGCGAAGTAAATCCGTAAATGTCTCCGTCGGAATCTCCGTCAATTCCGTCGAGTTGCGCGGAATCCTTGGTAATTCTGATAAGCTCGTCTATCGTCCAGTTTCCGTCGAGGACCATTTTGTAAATATCGTCTTCGCTGATCTTACATATGTTCTCCAGCAACGGCTTGTTGAAATACATACAAAATGATGTCAAGTATGCGGTGAGACTCATATCGCCCAGAGTCACAAAAACCCTGTCCTGGAACTTGGCGGTATTGAGAAAATTCTGATTCCAGTACGGATTATCAAGGTGCAGATACGTAAGATCCTCGTGCAAAAGATTTTTGTAACATTCCATCACCTGAAGGCTCGTGCCATAATAATGATAGTTTGATACAATATCAATACCGTCTCCACCGGTGGAGGCAATATTTACCACATACTGATTGATCTCCGCATCAGATCTCGCGGTATAATTGAACTTTATCCCCAGCTTTTCCTCGATTTTGAGATTTCGGAAATATATTTCCCTTTTAAGGGAGCTGTCGCCAACATCCTTGACGTACCATTCATACGTACGGGCATCCGCTTCACTCAACTGCCTCATAAGTATGTTGACCTCTTTACCGCCGAAGTCGAG
>JBJDZF010000046.1:0-6718 GCA_051867855.1 Eubacteriales bacterium | reverse complement strand
CGGATGGGTTCCGAAAGATCCGCTCCATCCTCTCCGTCCGGGTCACACAACGATCGCGGATCATCTTACGCCTATTGTCAGAGAGATCATCGGCAAATAAACTGTCTGTTAAAATATAAACGAAAGGATTTTTATTATGGAACTCAAAGGTAAGATCATCGATTTCCTCTGAGACAGTATCACCGAGGGGGTAGGAGTGAAAAACATCAAAGAGAACAGATATGACAACGTGATGCTCCGTGAGTACGGGCTGGGGGCAGTACATAATTACGGAATCGGAGGGACCCGCCTCGCTCACCAAAGTACCCCGAGTGAGAAGCCGAGATTTGATCTCTGCTTCTGCGGAAGAGCGTATGACCTCGACAAAAGCGCGGATATCATCGTAGTCTACGGCGGCATAAACGATTATATCCACGGCGACGCACCGATCGGAACAGAGGCAGACCAAACGCCTGCAACTTTTTACGGCGCGGTTCGTTTTCTCATGAAGCTGCTTAGAGAGCAATACCCGAGGGCAAAGGTAGTCTTTATGACCCCCGCACACACTTGTTTACACGGTATTTCCGATGCACAGCCATCGGTGAACCCCATAAAAAAAGCCGATGCCATGCCCGTCATCGGTTATGTAAACATCATCAAAAAACTCGCCGAGGAATTCGACATTCCCGTTCTCGATCTGTATCATAACCTCGGCATTGACCCGAATATCCCGGAGGACAAGGAACGCTATACAGCCGACGGACTCCACTTTAACGATGCCGGACACGCTGTTCTCGCAAAACGTCTCGGAGATTTTCTGTTACAATTATAAGTTATAATATTTATGCGGGGAGAAAACTTCTTGAAAGAAGCTTTTCTCCCCGCACCCCTCTTTCAAGAACTTAAAACTTGGATATATTATAACAGGTTTGAAAGCTTTTGAAAGGGGGGCGGGGGAAACTTTTCTCTGAAAAGTTTCCCCCCGCAAAAAAACCATCTATTCCCTTATTTCTTCATAGCAACAGCGGATTTAGCTTTTTCCACTATATTGTCAACGGTCAGTCCGTACATTTCGAGCAGAGGCGGAACCTTTCCCGAATGGCCGTACTTATCCTCAACTCCGATGCGGAGTACGGGGACGGGGCAGATCTCGCACACGACTTCCGCGACGGCAGAACCGAGTCCGCCGATTATATTATGTTCTTCGGCGGTCACGATAGCGCCGGTTTCGTTTGCGCAAGCTGCAATCAGTTCTTTGTCGATAGGTTTAATGGTATGTATATTGACCACGCGCGCCGATATTCCTTCAGCGGCAAGTATTTTTGACGCCTCAAGAGCCATATTTACCATTATACCGGTCGCAACAACGGTAACATCGCTTCCGTCCGTCATAACTTTTCCCTTACCGGCTTCAAATTTGTATGAATCGGCGTCGTATATTACCGGCACCGCCATACGCCCGAAGCGCAGGTACACAGGGCCTTTATATTTTATCGCGTACTCTACCGCCGCCCTTGCCTCCACGGCATCGGCAGGATTGATAACCACCATACCCGGAATGGTCCTCATCAGGGCAATGTCCTCAAGGCACTGGTGCGTCGCTCCGTCCTCACCGACGGTAATTCCCGCGTGCGTTGCACCTATCTTCACATTCAGATGAGGATAACCGACGCTGTTTCTGACCTGCTCGAAAGCACGCCCTGCCGCAAACATCGCAAACGATGAAGCAAACACCGTCTTTCCTGCCGCCGCAAGCCCTGCCGCCACGGAGATCATATTTCCCTCAGCGATACCGCAGTCGAAAAACCTTTCGGGATATTTCTTTTTGAACACACCCGTTTTTGTAGCCGCAGCCAGGTCTGCATCAAGGACTACAAAGTCATACTCGGCGCCGAACTCAGCAAGCGCGTTGCCGTACGCCTCTCTTGTCGCTATTTTATCAGCCATAATAACACCTCACGCCGCACGACGTGCGACTTTAACAGATTTTGAATTGAAATTTTCGCGCCGCGAAGCGGCAAAGCTACCTTTCCGGTCAGAGAATATCTCTCACCTTATGAGCGAATATATGACGCATCAAAGCGTTGCGCGTATCTCGGCAACCGCCTTTTCGTACTGCTCGTCGTTCGGCGCGGAGCCGTGCCATCCGACCTGATTCTCCATAAAGGAAACTCCCTTGCCCTTTACGGTTTTTGCGATTATCACACAGGGCTTACCGACAACCGTGCGCGCTTCCTTGAACGCCGCATCGATCTGTTCGAAATCATGTCCGTCAATCGATATAACATGGAATCCGAACGCCTCAAATTTTTTATCATGGGGAGTGGGATTCATAACCTCGGCAACGGGGCCGTCGATCTGGAGTCCGTTCCAGTCAAGTATGACACAGAGGTTGTCGAGTTTGTAATGAGCGGCGAACATTGCCGCCTCCCAGACCTGACCTTCCTCACTTTCACCGTCTCCTACAACGGTATATGTACGCCACTTCTCACCCGACATCTTTGCCGCGAGTGCCATTCCGCAGGCGGCGGAAATTCCGAGTCCGAGCGAACCGGTCGACATATCTATCCCGGGGGTGCCCTTCATATCGGGATGTCCCTGCAAAAACGAGTCCACCTGACGGAGCTTCTTAAGCTCGTCCGTGGAGAAAAAGCCCTTCAGTGCCAGCGCGGCATAAAGCGCGGGCGCGGTATGACCCTTTGAGAGCACTAATCTGTCACGGTCGGATTTGTGCGGATCCTTCGGGTCCACATTCATTTCCTCAAAATAAAGATACGCCATGATATCCGCGATAGAAAGTGAGCCACCCGGGTGTCCCGATGCCGCCGCATGGACCTCTTCAAGTATTCCCAAGCGGATTTCGGCGGCTGTCTTTTTCAGCTCATTGATTCTTGCCTGTTCCATTGTTTTCCTCCAAGCCGTAATTTTAAAGCGGTATGTACCGTTATTCTCGCACTTATCGGGTACGCGCCGCTTTGAGAACAAATATTGATTTCTTACGCATTACATTATATTACATTTTTCCGTCAAAGTCAAGTGGCATAACTCATGTATTGCCTGCCGACGTCATGATTTTTACCGAATTTCGGTAATTATGGCAAAACACCGCGGGGGAAAAACTTCCGCAAAAAAAGTTTTTCCCCCGCAACTGCTCTTACATCAGCCGAGCTTTGCCTGATTTATCTTGATTCCGGGGCCCATCGTGCTTGCTATAACGCAGCTCTTGATATACTGACCCTTGGAAGCCGCCGGCTTTGCCTTGATGACCGCTCCGACGAGAGTATTGAAGTTTTCGCTGAGCTTCTCAACTCCGAATGAAGCCTTGCCGATCGGGCAGTGGATAATATTTGTCTTGTCGAGACGGTACTCGATTTTACCTGCCTTAACCTCTGTTACCGCACGTGCAACATCGGGTGTGACGGTACCTGCCTTGGGCGAAGGCATAAGGCCCTTCGGACCGAGAACCTTACCGAGCTTACCGATAACGCCCATCATATCGGGGCTTGCGATTACAACGTCGAAATCGAACCAGTTTTCATGCTGGATCTTGTCTGCATACTCTGCGCCGCCCGCATAATCTGCACCTGCGTCGAGAGCCTTCTGAACATTGTCTCCCTTTGCGAAAACGAGAACCTTGACCTTTTTACCGGTACCGTTGGGGAGAACGACCGCACCTCTGACCTGCTGGTCTGCGTGACGGGAGTCGACACCGAGACGGATGTGAAGCTCTATTGTTTCGTCAAATTTAGCCTTTGAGGTCTGGCAAACGAGGGCCAGTGCCTCTGCGGGATCGTAAGTTTTGCTCTTATCAATAAGTTTTGCGCTGTCTGTATATTTCTTTCCCATTTTCAATGCCCTCCTTATTCCTCGACGAGAACGCCCATGCTGCGGGCAGTTCCGGCAACCATACTCATAGCCGTTTCAACGCTTGAAGCATTGAGGTCGGGCATCTTTGTTTCAGCTATCTTGCGGAGCTGATCTTTTGTGAGCGTAGCAACCTTTGTCTTGTTCGGAGCGCCCGAACCGGACTCGATCCCGCAAGCCTTCTTTATAAGAACGGCAGCAGGAGGAGTTTTGGTGATAAAGGTAAATGAACGGTCTGCGTAAACCGTTATGACAACGGGAATGATAAGACCGATGTCGTTTTTCGTTCTCTCGTTGAATTCCTTTGTGAATACGGGAATTGCAACTCCGTACTGTCCGAGAGCCGGACCTACGGGAGGCTGCGGTGTAGCTTTACCCGCAGGCAACTGAAGCTTGATATAACCTAAAACTTTTTTAGCCATAGTAATTTAAAACCTCCGATGTGGTAATTAACGCGGGAGAATCAGATAAATTTTCTCCCTCCCACCATGCGGCAAGACCGCATATGTTTTACGCCTGATCCCTCAGGCGAGCTTTACAACGCCGGCGTCGAGCTCAACGGGCATATCGCGCCGTCCCTTTTTGATAAGGACGGTAATCGTCTTAAGATCGTCCGAAATCGACTGAACGGTTCCGGAATAGCCTTCGAACAGCCCCTCGCTGACAACAACATTGTCGCCTTCCTTAAAGGAAAGCTCGACTCTCTTCTTCTGCTCGATATCGAGCGCTTCGACCTCTTCGTCGCTCAAAGGAGTGGGACGTGAGCCGGGTCCCACAAAGCCGGTAACACCGGTGATATTTCTGACCGCGTGCCAGCTTTCCTCGTTCATAACCATTTTTATGAGGACATAACACGGAAAAATTTTGGATTCCGTTTCTTTTTCCTCATCGCCGTTTTTCTCGACAACCGTTTCGCACGGAATTCTGATATCGAATATCAGATGACCGAGACCGCGGTTTTCGACGATTTTTTCAAGGTTTGCTTTAACCTTGTTCTCGTATCCGGAATAAGTGTGCGCCACATACCATCTCGGACCGACGTTCATCTCGTTTATATCGCTCATATCGTGCCTCTTTACGAGAACAGACCTGCAAGTGCCCTGATCCCGCTTGAGAAAGCATAGTCAAGCGCACCGATCACAATAGCGCAGGCAATCACAACAACGACAACAACGAGTGTGTTTTTACGGACCTGTTTCCAGGAAGGCCAAACGATTTTCTTGAATTCGCTCTTGAAACCGCGCCAAGCCTCCTTGATTCTGCCTTTCTTCTTCTCTTTGGCGGGCTTATCGGCTTTCTTGGCTTTATCTTCGGTTTCCGCAACCTTTTTTTCCTTATCTGCCATACTGTCCCCTCCCACCGTATTATTTCGTTTCTTTGTGAAGAGTGTGCTTACGGCAGAACTTGCAGTATTTCTTCAGCTCAAGTCTGTCGGGATCATTCTTCTTGTTTTTCTTTGTGTCGTAATTTCTCTGCTTGCACTCGGTGCACGCGAGAGTAATTTTGACTCTTGCATCATTAGCCATTTGTTCGGCACCTCCCGTTTAATATTATTTGACAAACCGTAAGCACGGCATGTCCGTGTACCTCCCTCGCAGAACGGCTCTCTCCTTTGGCGCAAAATGAGAGCACGAAAAAAAGCCCGTTCACAGAGGTAGAGTTATTATATCATTATTATCTCATTTTGTCAACGTTTTTTTTAACTTTTTCTGCCGTCCGGGATTTAAGCTTCGCATACCCCAACGCAAAAAAGCGGCAAAAGAGCTATTTCGCCGCTTTCGGGAGACAAAGAGGGCTGCGCCGCCGGTCCCAAAAGGCGGGCGATAACTTCGGTACGGATGCCTTTGTCGTAAATCTCAAAATTACGGAGGAGTCCCTCCGCGCATGGCGCGGAGGGACTCCTCCGTAAGTCCGCTATTTCTTTCTTATGCCGAAAAATTTTCTTAAAATCGGGGCAAGAAATCCGGGTGAGCGAATAAGAACGATTTTCATGTAACGGGATCCGCCCTTTCTAATTATGTTTTCCAAGCAGCAGCACGCCCGCGACTATTACCGCAGCCGCTTCGACAAAGGCTATAATGTACCCCGGAAGCAGAAATGACAGTAATACGCCGGCGCCGAAGCAGACAGCGGCAATGCCCATGGCTTTTCTTAAATTAATCCGACACACGGCGCACACCTCCTATCAACTCTCTCACTCAAAGTATATGACACAGCGCCCCGACGTGATACCCGCGCGAATGAAAATTTTCCGCTTCATCGGCTTTGCCGCGTTCCGGCAAATAAAATCTCCGGAGCGCTCATATAATGTTAAGACGGAGGTGAATTCTATGAGCTCGATTTGCGGTATTGTTAACTACAAAGCGGAGTACACCGACTTTCACGCGCTGTGCGCCATGGGTCGCTCGATGGTACTGCGCGGGAGAGATCAGAGCGGTGCATATATAAACAAAGGAGTGGGGCTTTATCACAACAGAATGCTGTTCGGGGACGACGATAAAGACCGCCAGCCGTATTCGGTCGTATGCGGCGGCAAGACATATACCGTTGTCTTTGACGGTGAGCTTTACTGCGAAGACGTGCTCACAAAGGATTATATATTGCGGGAGCACGTCTGCCCCGCCGAAAGAGTTTTGCGCGCTTATATCCGTTGTGGTTATGACTGCCTGTGCAATCTTGTCGGGGCGTTTGCATTTGCCGTACTCGATGAGGCTGAAAACAGACTTCTGCTCGCGCACGACGCGACTGGACTTAAACCGCTTTATTACGCTGTGTTCGGAGAGACATTGGTCTTTTCCTCCGAGATCAAGGGGATACTCGCGTATGCTCCGGGAAGCGCAAAAATTTCGACGGAGGCTTACAGACGCCTGCTTAT
>JBJDZF010000045.1:0-1562 GCA_051867855.1 Eubacteriales bacterium | reverse complement strand
CACGACATTCCGCTTAACAGGCGGACGCTCTAACCAACTGAGCTACCGGTCAATATGGTTAAGACAGTAATCCAAATTTTTTGAGATCGTCTCTGCACTCATTCAAGAACCGCACATACAACGCCTCATAGCAGTTGTTGTTGCCGTCTTCGTCAACATTGGTTTCGTCAAACAACGGGCATCCATCACATCCGCTTGGCATATCAAGATATCCTTCGCACAACTCACGAACACCAAAGTATAAAGCCTTCTCAAGTAGTTTCATCATTGGGTTTTCCATGGCACCCTCCATCAATGCAATGCACGTCACTCAATAAACGTTAAATTGGCGGAGACGGTAGGATTTGAACCCACGGTCCAGGTTCATCACCCGGACTGCGGTTTAGCAAACCGCTGCAATAAGCCACTCTGCCACGTCTCCATACGGGGTGCAGTATTTCGGCTCTCGAAGTCCGTCTGCCCTGCACCATGGCTCCCTCTCGATATGGGATGTCCGGCGTCTCTCTGCGTCGTGTCACAGTTGCTATCGGTCTGTGTTCCGTCCGGCTTGCGGATGGGTGCGACCCAGCGTGCGGTTAACCGTATTGGCGGGGTAGGTAGGATTTGAACCCACGGTGACTTTCGCCACGACGGTTTTCAAGACCGCTGCCTTAAACCACTCGGCCACTACCCCGTAAAGGAGAACGAAACGTTCTCAGCCGTAAACTCACGACGACATATCTCGTTCTCATGTTTCGACAGCAATAACGCTGCCGCTCGGCATCTCATTCAGGTCTCCGTCATACATCGACACAATGCAGCCCTGTGCATTCATCGCGATATAGATCGAATCCATATCATACAAGATACCAGACTTCGTCTTCTTTGGACTGTACTGCGGACACATGGATTCCGATATATGAAACCGCGAACCAAGGAAAACAAACTCGTTGTCCGTATTCACAATCTCGCACTGAAGCTGAACGCCGGATGCTTCAATCTCTTTGATCTTTTCATTCCGGCTCTTCATCA
Source organism: Eubacteriales bacterium (assembly GCA_051867855.1). Lineage (GTDB taxonomy): Bacteria > Bacillota > Clostridia > Oscillospirales > CAG-272 > HGM12713. The sequence goes on along the minus strand of JBJDZF010000045.1, from coordinate 551 downwards.
TAACGCGTTTCCTTTGTTTGCTCGTTACACCGTATCGCCTCTCCGCGCGGTCGTCCATTGACTTCACGATACCACTGAAACACTCCGTCTCGGCCTTCTTCAGCATCTCGTTGTTATTCGCATGAACACCACTGTACATCTTGTCCTCCACAAAAGATGGGCAAGACGATACAGGGATTTCTCGCTTACCGTTCATTACTTGTTTGTAGTCGGTCACTATATCGTCCGCATTGCCCATGATCAAAAAGTAGCTCAAACCGGAAAGAAAGTTTTTCACCTTGTTCTCAGGCGAATACGGGCTGCTGTTGTTCAGGACAACCCAATTCTTCTCACAATACCATCCCCACTCCGCAAGCAGCTCATCGACAATCTTCTTCCGTTCTTCGAGGCTGGAAGCTTTGATCGTCCGCTTTGTACCATTGGGTTGGATGATGTTGTATCCCGTCGCCAATGTAAATCCCTTCTTCCCTATGTTTATATTAAACGAACCATGCTTTTTGAAATCACAGGCAGTATCTCGGATGATCCTTCGCCAGCGCATCTCCGTGTAT
>JBJDZF010000044.1:0-6747 GCA_051867855.1 Eubacteriales bacterium | reverse complement strand
ATTTCGGCGTGAAACAGATGAGCTTCAATACCGGATTGACTTATCTTTCACGCTAAGTACCTCCGATATCAAAACCCCCGATTACGGTACAGATATTTTATCGCATTCGGGGATAAAATGTAAAACCAAATTGTAAATTTTGTTTCTTGCGGTGATAAATTTTTTGATTCCGGAAAAAATAACGGTACGGATACCCGAAAAAAAGGGAGGTGTATGCTCAATGTCCGATGAAAAAAATCAAAATGTCGCTGATGATGACGGTATACCGCTCGGCTTGGGAATGGCTCTTGCGCAGAACACGCGCGCGATGAGAACTTTTGCTTCCATGAGCGAGGAGCAGAGGAAACAGGTGATCGAGGGCGCTCACCACGTAAATTCAAAAGCGGAAATGAGAGCTTACGTATCAAAACTCTGTTGACGGTAAGGTAAATCAGGCTCTTGCGGGGGAAACTTTTCAAGTGAAAAGACATTTGCCAGCCCCGCACCCCTTTCAAAAGCTTTCGATCTGTTATGATTTATCCAAGTTTGAAGTTCTTGAAGGGAGGTGCGGAGGGGAACTTCTTTCAAGAAGTTCCCCTCCGCATAGTCATTTTACTAATTCCTGCAATAGAGCTGTTTATAAGGATTTTTACTGTCGGGAGTAAGCACGAAGAAACAGGAGTCGAGAAGGTTGTCGGCATCGGCTCCGAAGTGCCCGCAATACTCATGCACGATAGGTGCAAGCTCGGAGAAATCGGTAACCCTTGCGGCGTGCACCTGAGGGGGCAGATCTTTGGGAAGATTCTCCGTTCTGATATAGATCTTTCCGCCGTGCATACCGGTTCCGGCAAATGCGCCGACGGGTACGGTATTCTCAAAGCCTATACCGAGCACCGCAATTATACCGCCCGCCTGATATTCGCCGAGGAAGCTGCCCGCCTTTCCGCCGATTACGAGGACGGGTTTTCTGTCATTATATTCCTTCATGTGGATACCTGCCCGATATCCCGCACTGTCACGTACGAATATTTTTCCGCCCCTCATGGCGTATCCGCAGGCGTCGCCCGTGCTTCCGTGAATAATTATTTCGCCGGTGTTCATCGTGTCACCCGTGGCGTCCTGTGCATTTGCGCGAACTATCAGGGTAGCACCGTCAAGATAAGCTCCGAGCGCGTTGCCGGGGGTCTGTCTGATTTCTATTGTTCCTTCCCTCGCGCCGCACGCGACGTAACGGACGCCGAGGAGATTCTGTTCACTGCCGGAAGGCATCATATATCTCACCGTTCCTTTCCGAAATTATCTGAAATTTGCATTGAGCTTTGCGGTACGCACGCTCTTTGCAAATGCCATAAGCTGGGGCTTCTCCCTGATCATCGCGAAATCCAGTGTATCAAGCGGAGTTTTTTCGCGAATGAGCGAGGTATAAATGCCCGCGTTTGCGACGTTTCCTATCATTATGTATCCCACGAGTCTGTTATCTCTGATGTACATCGCCTTATAGTCATCGCCCTCTGCGCGGATCACATCCGCCTCGCCGGAATAATCTCCGGCGGTTATTATGTGAAGTCCGCAGAATCCGGCGGCGTTCATGGGAATGGCGTTATCGAACTTACTGTCCCCGCCCGCCATATTCACTCCGGCGGTAAAGCCCTGCATATACGCATTGGGAAGAATTGCAAGCACGCGGCGCTTGTCGGCTGAAATATCATAACATTCAGTGCAGTCTCCCGCGGCGAAAATGTCCGGTACACTTGTCCTTGACCTTTCGTCCACAACAATGCCGCGCCCGACCTCGCCACCGATATCCGAGACGAGAGATATATTGGGAAGTACGCCCACGGCTATTACAAGCACATCGAACGCAAGCTCTTTGCCCGACGCCGTGAGGGCGACATTTTTATTGAAGGACTTTACGCTGTCCCCGAGAATAAATTCCGCACCCGTAACGCTTTCAAGATAGCGCTGTACTATTTCCGAAGCGTCGCAGGTAAGTACCGACGGAAGTATTCTGTCCGCCATGTCGACGACGGTGATCTTTCCGCAACGTCGGTAAATTCCCTCCGCGCACTTCAGACCTATAAGTCCCGCACCGACCACAAGAACGCGGGATTGCGGTGTGAGGGCATCGGCGAGTGCATTTGCGTCGTCAAGCGTCATGAAGGTAAACTTTTTTTCCACCGTATCAAGACCTTCGAATTTGGGAATAATGGGGCGCGAACCGGTGGCGACAAGCAATCTGTCATAGGGGAGAAGAGAAGAGTCCGAGCACTTGACCGTTTTTTCGACGGGATCTATTGCGACTGCGGAGACACCGAGGCGCGCATCCACAGAGTTGTCGGAATAGAAACTGTCGGGTCTGTATTTCATATGCTCCGGGTCGGTTTTTCCCTCAAGCATATATGATATCAGAGGGCGACCGTAGGTATGATGCTTTTCGCTGGAGAGCAGGGTGATCGTCCCTTCACGGTCGACCGATCGTATTCCCTCGATGCAGCCGACGGCGGCGGTGGAATTTCCGATTACGACGTACCTCATCAATCTACCTCCTCAAGCACTATTGCGCGGTTTATACAGCCCTTTACGCAGGCGGGCGAACCGCCGCTGTTTTTGATACAAAGCTCGCATTTCTGCATGGTGCCCTCCTCGCCGGGAGCCAGCGCCCCGAAGGGGCATACGAGCACGCAGGTGTGACATCCCACACACTTGTCCTTATCGATACGTACGACCCCGTCGACTTTCGAGATAGCGCCCGCAATACAGCTTTTGACACAAATTGCATCCTCGCAGTGACGGCAGGAAACGGCAAAGTGAATATTGTTGTCACCGTCCTCGATCCTGACGCGCGGATGGATCCTCGCTCCCTTGAGCGCTTTTGCCATGTCGAGCGGACCGCTCGCTGAGTCGGGAGAGCAGGAATTTGCATATGCACAGTAATATTCGCACAGGTGACAGCCGAGGCACCAGTCCTCTCTGACCTTAATCTTTTTCATAAAACACCGATCCTTTCAATGAAAAACATCTGCGGCATTATTCGCCGGCGTGCTTGATCCCGAGGATCTCGAGCTCTTTTGCGGTAAGTCCGACACCGCGCAACATAAGGCGGTTGCCCCGGAGCGCTTCGATCGAGTTTATACCCATGCCGCCCATCATTTCCTTGACCTCGTGATCCCAGGCGGTAACGAGATTTACAAGCCTCTGCGCGCCTATCTCGGGGTTTAGCCGCTTGACAAGCTCGGGGCGCTGTGTGGCGATTCCCCAGTTGCATTTGCCGCTCTGACAACTGCGGCAGAGGTGACAGCCCAGGGCAACGAGCGCCGAGGTTCCAATGTAGCAGGCATCGGCACCGAGAGCAATTGCCTTGATCACGTCTGCACTCGAGCGAATTGAGCCGGCGACTACAAGTCCCACTCTGTTTCTTATCCCCTCGTCACGCAAACGCGTGTCAACTGCGGCGAGTGCAAGCTCTATCGGGATTCCGACGTTGTCGCGGATCCTTGTGGGCGCCGCGCCGGTACCGCCTCTGAAACCGTCGATGGCGATTATGTCGGCTCCGCTGCGTGCAATACCCGACGCGATGGCGGCGACATTGTGGACCGCGGCTATCTTGACAATTACGGGCTTTGAATACCCGGTTGCTTCCTTGAGCGAGAGCACGAGCTGACGCAGATCCTCGATCGAATATATATCATGGTGCGGGGCAGGGGAAATCGCATCCGAACCTACGGGGATCATACGCGTTCTCGAAACGTCCTCAGACACCTTTTCTCCGGGCAGATGACCGCCGATGCCCGGCTTTGCGCCCTGTCCCATCTTGATCTCGACGGCGGCGCCCGCTTCAAGATACGAGCGTTCCACTCCGAAACGTCCCGAGGCGACCTGAACTATCGTGTTCGGACCGTATTCGTAGAAATCGCTGTGCAGTCCGCCCTCACCGGTGTTGTAATATGTACCGAGCGCCCTTGCGGCGAGCGCGAGGGATTTGTGGGCATTGTAGCTTATTGAGCCATAGGACATTGCGGAGAACATTATCGGTATATTGAGCTTGAGTCCCGGAGAGAGCTTCCTTATAATATTGCCCTGTGCGTCACGCTCAATCTTGTCGGGGCGTGAGCCGAGGTAAGTCCTTGTCTCCATAGGCTCGCGCAAAGGGTCAATGGAAGGGTTTGTCACCTGCGACGCATTGAGAAGTATGCGATCCCAGTATACCGGCAGGGGATTCGGGTTACCCATGGACGAAAGGAGCACGCCGCCGCTTTCAGCCTGACGGTATATCTCGGTCATAGCCTGCTGCGACCAGTTTGCGTTGATTTTGAAGGTGTTGTCGGATTTATATATCTTGAGCGCTCTTGTCGGACACACACTGACGCATCTCTGACAGTTGACGCAGGACGAATCGTCGGACATCATCTTGCCGAGCTCCGTGTCGTAGTAGTGAACTCCGTTGGCGCACTGCCTCTCGCATACGCGGCAACCGATACAGCGGTCGGGATTTCGGCTCACCTCGTATTCGGGATAATAATAATTCACAGCCATTATTCGGCACCTCCGTTTTCCAGTCTGAATATTACCGCCTCGCCGCCGGTGGGCGCCCAGATCTTATCGAGCTCCGGCGATATTACACGTATGGCGGATTCCTCGCTCGCGATAAACACCGTGTCGTCCTTTTCGCCGACTACCATGGAGCGGAGCTTGAGACGGTCGTTGAGCGCCATTATTCCGCCGTTAAAGCCGACAATTATCGAAAAGGGTCCCGTTATCAGCATGCTTGAAAACACGGTGCGCAGATATGTAAGCCTTTCGCGCTCTTCCTCGGGCTTGCGCTCGATCGTACTCCAGAAGGGTGCGGCAATGACGTTTGCCGTTTCTTCAAGAGAGAGCTTCTGCTTGCGCGTGAGATAATCTATCATATATGTGATGACCTCTGTATCGGTGAGCAGATTGCACTTGTAGCCGTACATCTCTACAAAGCGTCGGTTTGCGTCATAGGACGATATCTCACCGTTGTGTACTACCGAGCAGTCAAGCAGGGTAAACGGATGCGCTCCGCCCCACCAGCCGGGGGTGTTGGTCGGGTATCTTCCGTGCGCCGTCCAGCAGTACGCCTCGTAGTCCTCGAGACGGTAGAAGCGTCCCACGTCCTCGGGATAACCCACGGCTTTGAACGTACCCATGTTCTTACCCGAAGAAAATACGAAACAGCCGTCAAGCTCGTTGTTTATCCTCGTCACACAGCGAACGACGTATTCGTCGGGATCAAGCTGACCCGAAATAAGCTTCTGCGTTATGGGTTCGACAAAATATCGCCAGATGAGCGGCTCGTTAGTGATCGAATCAACCTTGCGCGTCGGGATTATCTCACAGTGCGCCACATGAAAATGGCGGTCTATGAACCTCTCGCAAACCTCGCGGGAATCATTGCGCTCATAAAAAATGTGAAGGGCGTAATAGTCCTTGTAGTTAGGGTAAATGCCGTACGCGGCAAATCCGCCGCCGAGTCCGTTGGATCTCTCGTGCATAAGCTCAATGGATTTGATTATGTCCTCTCCCGAGCGTTTTTTGCCGCTTTTCGAAAATATTGCCGATACGGCACATCCGGAGGGTATGCGGTTTCCGTTTTCGCCTTCTTTGTATAACATAATTATCCTCCCGTTTCGTCCGGGTCAAAGCCACGAACGGTGAAAACATCTTTTTCGGAATCACAGCTCCGTAAAGAGAAAAGGCGCCGACAAAAATGCCCCAAGGGGCATTTTTGTCAGACGCCTTTGTCTGATTGCAAGCTATTATACATCAAAATTTCATTTTTGTCAATAGAGTTTTCAAAAAAATATAATGTTAAGGCGATTTTGTGAATTATATTCGGGAATAAATTTCAATTCGGGTGCTTTGGTCTGTTATTCGTCTATTGATTCGAAGCGTTCTCTCGCACGGAAAATAAGCGAGATGCACCAGATCCCCGCAAGTGCAATTACGGTGTAGATGACACGTGCGACAACCGTTGCGGGACCGCCGCATATCCACGCGACTACGTCAAAACGGAAAAGTCCGATACACCCCCAGTTGAGAGCACCGAGGATCGTGAGAATCAGCGCGATTCTGTCCATTATCATACGGTAAAGCTCCTCCTTCCGATAATAATATTTCCGCTCGTCTTTAGTTTTTGCAGGGTGCAAACTATTATGCACGGCATATAATGGAATATATGAAGCGAATCTGAAAAATAAAGATGTTCGGGAATAATCAATCTGGTATTGAATAATGTTGGAGAATAATGAGGGATTTTGCGTAATTATTCCGCCCGATAAAACTTATACAGATTGATTCACGGTTTAGGATTTATAAATGAAACATCAAAAAATAAAAAATTCGAAAAAATGTATTGACAAGGAAAAAAAGTTATGTTATAATATCACAGTCGCCGCAAGAGCGGTAAAAGGGAGCATAGCTCAGCTGGGAGAGCATCTGCCTTACAAGCAGAGGGTCATAGGTTCGAGCCCTATTGTTCCCACCATCGGCAGGTTGCCGATCCCGAATACGGTGCGTACGGTATTTACCGACGCGCGTCCGTTGTTGGGTTCGGTCAACAGGTCCGATTTCACTCGATGGCCCGGTAGTTCAGTTGGTTAGAACGCTAGCCTGTCACGCTAGAGGTCGTGGGTTCGAGTCCCATCCGGGTCGCCATCCATAGCAGTCCGTCCAAACGGACGGGCTGCTAATTTGCCTCTGTAGCTCAGTTGGTAGAGCAGGGGACTGAAAATCCCCGTGTCGTTG
>JBJDZF010000043.1:0-6765 GCA_051867855.1 Eubacteriales bacterium | reverse complement strand
AAAGCTTTTGAAAGGGGTGCGGGGGAAACCTTTTCACCGAAAAGTTTCCCCCGCAGAAACATATACAACTATACCGTACACTCAATCACCGGATTTTTTTGTGAGGTATACTCCATGAAAGTCTCGCGCGCCGATTTTATCCCCCTTTGCCGGATAGGAATGATTTCACCGTTCCGAAGAAGAAATTGTTTATCGATTTGTCTTACATGATCCATATTCACGAGAAAGCTCTGATGGCAGCGGAAAAACCGTTTATCATTCAATTCCATTTCAATGGTATTCAATGTTTTGTATACGGTAAATTTTTCGTTGCATATGGTATTGACAATACATTTTGCGTTCTGGCTTTCAATATACAGAATCTCGTGAAAGAAAAGATTTATCACCGAGGAACGCTGGCAGATACGGTATGTACATGGCTTATATTCATAAGTGATGCCGTCGAGGATCGTTTCCAGCTTTGTATAGTCAAGCGGCTTGAGCAAATAACCGTCCGCATCCACATCATAGCTTTCAAGTGCAAAATCAGGGGAAGCGGTCAAAAAGATAATACTTCCTTTATATCCGTCGGACCGTAGCCTGCGGGCTATATCGATTCCCAGAATATTATCCATATAAATATCAAGAAATACAATATCGAAATGTGCCCCTTCTTCCTTGTCACAGAGAAAACCAATGCCGTTTTTATATGTTATAAGTTCGAAACGAATGGATTTCTCGGCGGCATAACGGTTCATCAGGCATGTAAACATTTCTCTGTGCAGATCATTATCTTCGCATACGGCAATGCGCATTGTATATAATTCCTCCTTGACTGTTATTGAAGTATATTGGAAACTGAAAAGTATGTCGTAATCCGAGTGAGTCGGGCAGCGATAAATTCATCGGTTTTTTGTATAAATTCAAAGAAAGCAATATCAAAGAGATAAAAAATGTTACAATATAACCAAATAATTCTATAGATATCGGAGGTGGCTTAAACATGGTACAATACCGGGCGATAAAGGAGCGACATTATCAGCAGGATATCGGCGAATACATAACATGGGGCATCAAGGGATATAGATGCATCGATGAGATACCCGAAAAAGCCTCCGTATATATTCCGGACATTTTTTCAAGCGAAGAGGAAGCGGTAAATTTTGCGGCGCTGTGTACTGATATGGAACTGTCACTTATTCATTTATCGGATGTCGTGGATGATTATCTGGGGGTATAAAATGGCTTCAACCATTTTGTTAAACTCTGCCGGAATGTTATTATATCAGCAGAGAAAATAACGCCTACTGTTTGGAAAACGCCACTCTCAATGCCCCGATGATATCCTCTGTATTTATGGGTTTGGAAATAAAACCGTTCATTCCGCACGCTTCGGCGGCTTTGCGATCCTCGTCAAAAGCATTGGCAGTCATAGCAAGGATGATGATTCCCGACAGTTCGGGGTTTTCAAGACCGCGTATACATCGCGTGGCATCATATCCGTTCATTACGGGCATTTGTATATCCATCAGCACAGCGTAGTACTGTCCCGGAGTGGAGGATGATACCTTTTTAACTGCTTCCGCACCGTTTTCCGCTATATCTATGCAAAATCCGTACTCTTTGAGCATTTCAGCGGCAATCTCACGATTCAACTCATTGTCTTCAACCAAAAGCAATCGCTTGTTCTCAAAGTCTTTATTTTGATCGGAAGATGGCGACGGGCATTTTTCATTTACACCGTGTTTTCCAAATGCGGTTATCAGTGAATTGCGAAGATCAGACATGAACATGGGCTTTGATACGAGATCGGTAACCCCTGCAGCACTTGCCTCCGTCCCAATATCAGTACAATCGCATGCAGTCATAATAATGATAGGTGTATCTTCTCCGGAACCGTGTATCTGTCTTGTGACTTCAACACCGTTTATATCGGGGAGACTCCGATCGATAATACAGACGCGGAATGGATCATTCATCAGAGCGGACTGCTTTGCACGGTAAATTGCTTCTTTACCGGATGTTACCCACTCGGCGCGCATACCCAATCGCTCAAGCATATTTGTCATGCATTCGCACGTGTTGATATCGGAATCGGCAACGAGTGCTCTGTATCCCTCCGAGTCCGCGATCTTTTCTGCGACTGTACGCTCGGATTGCAGACGCAGATACAGACGGATGATAAATTCGGTTCCCTTGTTCTGTTCGGTTTGAAGTTCAATGGTACCGCCCATCATGTCGATGATGCTCTTACAGATCGCCATTCCGAGACCCGTGCCGTGGATCTTACTGACGGTAGAAGTCCGTTCCCGCTCAAATGGTTCAAAAATGTGTTCCGCGAAATTTTTGCTTATGCCGATTCCGGTATCTTTTACACGAATTTCATAAAGTCCTTTCCCTTCCGGGGAGGTATGGATCTGTCTTACCATAACCGATACCGTCCCGCCGGGAGGGGTATACTTTATCGCATTTGACAACAGATTCAACATTAACTGGTTAAACCGTGTTCTGTCGCAGAACACATCCTCATCCGTTACATCGAAAGCGCACATGATCAGCTTAAGCTGTTTTGCATATATCTGTCCGCAGATGATCGCCTTTAGCTCGTGGAAAATATTAGAAAGATTGTTTTCGCTCTCCTCAATATGAATTTTACCGCTTTCGATCCGGCTCATATCGAGAACATTGTTGATAAGAGAAAGCAAATGATTACTTGAGGACAGAATTTTTCCGAGATAATCCTTAACCTTTTCCGTGTTTTCCACATTGGTCGATGCCAGTGCGGCAAAACCGTTGATGGCATTCATAGGCGTACGGATATCGTGAGATATATTGCTGAGAAAGGTACTCTTTGAACGGTTTGCGGTTTGTGCGGCATTGACCGCCTCCTCAAGAGCCTGATTTATCTTTTTATCGCCGGTACGGTCGGACAATACGATAATGAATTTTTGCTCACCCTGAATATCACTGCACAATGCAATTATATGAAACCAGCGTACCTCACCCGTCTTTTTATGCGTATATTCCCTGTCCCATTCTCTCTGTTGACCGGGTAGAATGTCGGGAAGATGATCCAGAATACGGGTTCTGTATTCATCCCTTGCCAGGTGGGATACCACCCGTATATCGGCACGCGCCTCATCTTTCGGGATACCCATAAGTTTTTCTATATTGGGACTGATATAATCAACACGTAAGGTACTGGCATCCAGCATCAGAAAAATGTCATCAATATGTACTGACAGTTTGGAGAACATTTCCTCCCTATACAGGAGCTCCGTATTCTTCCTTTTCAGCTTGAGTCGGTTTTGGTGGATTATAAACGAAAGCAGTACTACACACGGAATTGACGTGATAATCGCTACCAGAGTCATGGTATTTGTTTGCAGTCTGTTCATGCTTGCATTGACCACATCGGTAGGCACTAAACCGAGCACTGTCCAGTCCTCAAATTCAGCCGATTCATAAGTCAGATAATAGTATGTACCGTCAAGATGGAAGGCAACGGTGCCGTCACGTCCCTGTAAAATATCTTCTCGGAGGGATGCTATCTCATCCTCACTGAAATCCGAATTGTTCTCCATCAGGGCAAAGAAATTATAAAATTCGCGGTGGTTTTCCGTATCGGTGGTATTATCCACAATCACGCGTCCGTCCGAATGAATAACATAGCAAGCGGATTGCCCGTCAAATGCCGTAATCTCAAGCGTTTCCATCAAATCGGAATTATTGAAACCGATGGCAATGGCCTCGTAGTCAAATCCCATGTACGTTCCCGGATCGGAGGGCACGGCAAACACAATTATCTGAGGCTGACCGGGAACGACCGAGGTCAATACCACATCCTTATCATAAAGAATCAGTGACGGAAGGTCTTCCTTCATATCAAGATATCCGGTCTCTCCGTTGACCGTCAGGTAACTGCCATCCCTTGAAACAAAATAAAAATCCGTAAAGCCGACCTCTTCGCGGGCATCGGCAATATAGTTTTCGATATGACGTTCGGAGGACATATCCTGTATGTAAGGAACCCACATATGCATGGCACCCCATTTTCTGCTCACCATGTTGTGGAGAGAACGGTTCGCCTGATGGTAGATTTCCGTCAGATGATCGGTACTTTCCTTATATATCGTCTGAAGAACAAACCGGGAATACTGTACGCAGACCGCAACAATACCGACGAACAGGGCGGATACAATAAATATGGTAATCATCCGGTTTCTCATGGTCCATTCTCCTTTGCCGTACGTTTTCTGCTGTCGGTATTCAGTGTCGGACTGTGACATAATCGGTGGGAGCTTCCATTTGCTTTCCGTCAGTAAGTGCGTCATTGAGGACCGAAGATGTTTTGTCCTTCATGAGCGCCATTTTATTATTCAGTTCCTCCGGCATGGGGCAGTTGCAATAGGTGGGCGCCTCAATGTAGTTGTTATCTCCCAGCATCAGCACTGAATATTCGCTGTCCGCATCGATCGGTTCACCGTTTACGGTCACATCCCCCAGTGTATATGTTCCGTCTCCGTTATCGGTAACTGTATATTCCATACCGCAGGTAACGGGAATGAGATTCGGGTGCCGTACGGGATTTGAGCCGTCCTCTTTTACATTTATCAGCCAATCCATAAGCTCCAGTATTTCGGCACCGGTGAGATTGCCCTGCCGCAACAGCACACGGTTGGCAATCAGCCAATTCAGCTGTTGTGCGGTGTAATCCCCCTCAAAAACGGGAGCAGTGATCAGGTTGGAGTAACCGATTGCCACGTCACATCCACTCTGCCTGCACAGGGTGTTTACAACCGCGGAAGCCGCAGGACAGCCGTGCTCATTGAATACATAGTCGTACCCGGTCTTCTGATTGGTGACGATCTCTGCGGCATCGGCACTTTTGGATTCTTTGAGCAGCGAGTTGAAATCCTCATAGGCGTCACGCGCACCGTATTCTCCGCGAATCATCTTCTGGACCACATATTTGGAAACGGAAAACATTTCGGTAGAAGCAAGACGTATATATAAATGATTGCGAAGCACACAGCTCTCCACTCGTGAAAAAGCGTCGTTCATCTCAATATGCACGTTCTTATTGTAACTCAAAACCGCATTGCCGGTAGCCACCCTGCGCTGACCCTCTTCGCTGAATATCATCTCCAATACCTGCATGACGGCGTCGGTCTTTCTTCTGTCCTGCTCCACCTCCCTGTTTACCGCAACCTGACAGTATGGATATGTAAGGAGCCAGCTGTCATCAGGTGTTTCACCGAAGTAAGGCAACATGGTGGTATACAGTCCGTACTCTTCCTTCAGCACTACACAGTCGCTTGCGGTTCCGCGAATAATGGCAGCACGCTTTTCCAGAAATGCATTTTTCACTGTTCCGAAGCTCATATCCGAGCTCTCGGGGGTCACTGAGGTGTCCTGCAAGTATCTCTCAAACTTCTCAAACACAGTGGGCCAGACCTTACCGTCCAATCCGGTTTGGTCGTCCTCGGATTCACTCTCATACTTCATACGCCACATAGTCCCGTCTATCGTCATAAGTTCCTGTATGGCACAACCCTGAAGGGCTTCCATACAGGAATAGTCCTCACTGTAATCGTTGAGGTATCCGTATATGCCCAGCTCCTCAAAACGCCGGCACGCTTCCGCAAATCCGGCATAGTCGGTAGGAATCGGAATACCGTATTCTTCAAAAAGATCTACGTTGGCAATGTAGCCATCCACCTCCGCGCACATGGGCAGCCATCGGATAGCACCGCCGGGTTCACGGTTATTCTCAATATAGCTGTCATAAAAGCTGCCAACCACCTCCGTCTGACTGAGATCCATCAGATACTCCGACATCTGAGCCGCATCATTAAGAGAAAACCGACGGCAGGTGATGATGTCGGGCAGATTGCCCCTTTCATTCAGATCGGAATAAAAATCCATCGTATTATATCCGACGACAAAGGTAAACCGGATATCCGGAAACTGCTTTTCCAGCCAGGGGGTCAGCTCCTTGCTCAGGCACTTGTCCCATAGGTACATACTGATCTCAATTTTACTTTCATCCGATTTTTTGGAATTTACGCAGCTTGCGGTGCCAAACAATATCACAAATGTCAGCAGAATTGCGGTCAATCTGTTTTTCATGTTTTTATTTCCTCCGTTCTTCATTTGTGCTGATTTGATGGCAATCGGTGCAATTCATGTATGAACGGATCGACGTCACAGTCAGCTCATAATCACGCCGGACTTCTTCCATAAGCAAAACTGCTTCCCCCGGAATGGTATCGGATGGCGTCCTCAACAGCTCTGAAAGCTTTTCCGCGGAAGTCAGCAATCTCGTAAATCCGAGGTTTGCGCTCAAACCCTTAAGCGTGTGAGCCGCCAGGAACGCATCTCCGTGCCTTCCTTCCCGAATGGCGTCACACAAGCGGGTATAGCTGTCATCGTTCGGAAATTTCTCGATAAACCGCTCAATTAGATCATCGCTGCACAGCCGTTCCCGGGTCCGGGCAAAATCGCCGCCCATTTCCTCATAGCATTCCCGGATTGTCATATCTTCTCTCCCCTATCGTTTTGCATTGTATATCCGTCTGTGCCGAGCTATATACGTCGCCACGACGCCACCGTATTTACATACAGTTTTCATGACAAATTATACCATAAAAAGCAGAATCAGTCAACCTTATTTTTCTTTTTCTTACAAAATATACTAATTATCAATATTTTCTTTCAGATCAGGCGTACAAAATGTGATAAAATATGACAATTGTACCGTTTGGGCATACAAAAAAGCACTCC
>JBJDZF010000042.1:0-6768 GCA_051867855.1 Eubacteriales bacterium | reverse complement strand
CCTGTTATTATTTATCCAAGTCCGAAGTTCTTGAAAGAGGGGCGCGGGGAGGAAAACTTCTTCGGGGAAGTTTCCTCCCCGCAGAAACGGTGGTCAAATCTTATGCGGGGGAAACTTTTCGAGAAAAGGTTTCCCCCGCACCCCCTTCAAAAGCTTTCAAACTGTTATTATTTACCCAAGTTTGAAGTTCTTGAAAGAGGGGCGCGGGGAGGAAAGCTTCTTTTAAGAAGTTTCCTCCCCGCAGGAACGATGGTCATAGCTTATGCGGGGGAAACTTTTCGGGAAAAGGTTTCCCCCGCACCCCTTTCAAAAGCTTTCAAACCTGTTATAACTTATCCAAGTCAGAAGTTCTTGAAAGAGGGGTTCGGGGAGGAATACTTCTTTCAAGAAGTTTCCTCCCCGCAAAAAAACAAAACTAAAACGCTTTCACAAAATCCTTGACGCGGGCAACGGATTCACGGAAGCTCCGATAGCCCTGACCTCTGTATGAATTAAGGTCTGCGCACACTCCGATGGCATCCATTCCCTCTCTGTCAGCGATATGAAGTGCGCGGTAAAGGTGATATTTCTGTGTTACCACGAGCACTTTTCCATAACCCATTTTCTTTGCGTTATGCAGGCTTTCGTAAGTGGAATAGCCTGTAAAATCCTCTATTATCGCATCTCTGTCGACGCCGTTTTCCACGCAGAATTTCGTCATGGCGGACACCTCGTCGTACCCATCCCCGGAACGGTCTCCCGTAAGCAGGAGAGAGACATCCGAGTCATTCTCATAAAGCTCTATGGCGGCAAGAAGTCTGTCGCGGAGCATATCCGACGGTGTCCCGTCGCTTTTGAGTCCCGCGCCGAGAACAAGAACGCAATCGTAATCGCCGTCGGGTACGTATTCTTTTCGGAACACTCTGTCATCCGTAGAATCGATCACATACAGGTTGACGATCGCCCAAAAGAGCATAAATACTGCCACGACCTGTCCGGCGACAAGAAGCACGGTTTTTTTCATATGTTACGCTCCTGTTGATAAAATATTTATCCGGCTCAGAACGATTACGTCAAACAAAGTATCGTCCGTTATCAGCCGTTCATTTTCTTCTCGATCGACTCGACTGCACCGTCGAGATAATCGTTCTGCATCATCTCTATCCAACCCTTGTCCACGAGTGCCGAGAGCTTTTGGTCAAGCGGTATTCTCGCCAGCAGGTCATAGCCGTATTTTGCGGCGGTCTGCTCGATATTGCTCTCTCCGAACACCTTGATCTCCTTGCCGCAATCCGGGCACTTGACATAGCTCATATTCTCGACAAGACCGAGTACCGGAATATTCATCATATCCGCCATTCTCGCCGCCTTTTCGACTATCATCGAAACAAGCTCCTGCGGGCTGCTGACGATGATTATTCCGTCGAGCGGAATAGACTGGAATATCGTAAGCGGAACATCTCCTGTTCCGGGAGGACAGTCGATAAACATATAGTCCACATCGTTCCAGATAACATCGGTCCAGAACTGCTTGACTGTGCCCGCGATCACGGGTCCGCGCCAGATGACGGGCTTTGTCTCATCCTCAAGCAGAAGATTTACCGACATTATGTCTATACCCGACGTCGTACGCGGCGGGATCAGCCCGTTTTCGTCGCCCTCAACTCCCTTGTGAAGTCCGAATGCCTTGGGTATCGACGGCCCGGTCACGTCCGCGTCGAGTATCGCCGTCTTATACCCCTGTCTCTGCATATTCACCGCGAGCATTGACGTTACAAGTGACTTTCCCACGCCGCCCTTTCCGCTCACTACGGCAATTATATGCTTGATACTGCTGAGTTCATGCGGGTTTTCCAAAAGGCTGTTCTTTTCTTTTTTTTCGCATCCGCTCGAGCACGTCGAGCAGTTGTGTGTGCAATCTTCCGACATTTTGATTCTCCTTAATCTCAACAAACATATCCGCCTTACGGCAGATTTTTTACCCTGATACCCGTCTATTATACACTGACACGGACAATTTATCAACAGTTTTTATAAAATTCCGCCTCTATCACGGGCATTATATCAATACTGCGCGAGAGGATCCTGTTATACCTCTCATAATCCGTACCGACGGAGCTTATGCGGCGCAGCTCTGTAATACTGGCGTCGGGATCGGTATATATAAGGACCCACAGCTCCGCTCCCCGTTGTGTACGTTCCCCCGTGAGAAATTTCTCCGCAAGCACCAGCTTTTCCTGCACATCCTCACACGACACGGCGTTAATATGTGACGTGCAAACCCTCTTGCCGCAGAAAACATACTCCTTAAAGCCGCTGTATGCAAGCTCCGATATGCTCTTTTTCATATCCGTCATACAGTACCCGGCAAGCTTCATCTTCTCCGTATCAAAGGAATATTTTTCTGTAACGCACCTTATCCACTCTGCGTCCGAGCTAACGAATTTCGGACTTTTAAGCGAGAGCGTGTCCATATAGACGCTCATCAATGCAAGGTGAGTCTGCCTGCGGTCGGGAATTATACGCTCCTCTTCAAGCGAACGAAAGACAGTGAGTGCGCACGAGCTTGACGGAAAATTTATGTACACGGGATAATCGAAGCTACGCGTGCTCGGATGGTGATCGACACAACCGAGTACGGAGTTTCCGAACAGCGTTTCGTGATGGTCTACGAGGAACAGACAGTCCGAAGGGGCTATACTGCCGTAAAAATCCCCCGTCTCATATCCCGCTTCGGGCATATATCTGTGCGCGTATTCGTCCTCACGGTCGGGAATGACAAACGCGGAATCAATACCCTTCGCGCGCAGCAGATCATTCATGAGTATTCCTGCCGCTACCGAATCAAAATCCGGACGCGGGTGGCCTATTATCTTTACGCTCCGACCGCCAAGGGCCGTGCGGAGCTTTTCTGTAATTGAACACACGGTATTAACCTCCGATTTAAAATAACGTGCGGATAAGCCGGATTCTTCTGTTCCCGGACTCACGACGCCACACGTACCGTACATCACCTCACAATTATACATTTATTGTGCTCAAATGTCAATTTTCTTTTAAAATTCGCACTTTCCACTTGAAAAAAAGCGCCCTTGAGGTTATACTATATAGGATTGATAATTTTTTATTTAATTTCCGGAGGTCACTATGAAAGCAACCTTAAAAAAATCTTCCTCCTTTGAGGGCGTAAAGGGTCCCGTTCTGACGATCGTCATGGACGGCGTGGGACTCGCTCCCGCGACGGAGGCAAATGCCGTCGCAATGGCATACACCCCGACACTTGACATGCTGATGTCAAAATATCCGATGGTAAAGCTCCGTGCTCACGGCACTGCCGTCGGTCTTCCGTCTGATGATGATATGGGCAATTCCGAGGTCGGACATAACGCACTCGGTGCAGGTCAGGTATTTGCGCAGGGCGCAAAGCTGGTTTCCCAGTCGATTGAGAGCGGAAAAATGTTTGCAAGCGATACCTGGCGTTCTCTCGTTGCAAACGTCAGATCGAACGGCTCCGTGCTCCATTTTCTCGGACTTTTCTCCGACGGCAACGTACATTCCCACATTGACCACCTCAAAGCAATGATAAATCAGGCAAAAGCCGAGGGCGTGTCTCGCGTGAGGGTGCATATTCTCATCGACGGCCGTGACGTCGGAGAGACCAGCGCACTTGACTATATCGAACCGTTTGAGACCTTTATGTCGGGGCTTCGCGACGACAGCTTTGATATAAAAATAGCATCGGGCGGCGGACGCATGAAGATCACCATGGACCGCTATGAGGCTAACTGGCCTATGGTGGAGCTTGGCTGGAGGACGCACGTGCTCGGGGAAGGCAGGCAGTTCTCTTCCGCCAAGGAAGCGGTTGAGACCTACCGAAAGGAATACGGGGTCATTGACCAGGATCTTCCCCCCTTCGTAATTGCCGAGGACGGCAAGCCCGTAGGCACGATAAACGACGGCGACAGCGTCATATTCTTCAATTTCCGCGGCGACCGCGCGATAGAGATCTCAAAGACCTTTGACGCACCCGAGGGACAGTTTGATAAATTCGACCGCGTAAGAGTGCCGAAGGTGGTCTATGCCGGAATGCTCGAGTATGACGGAGACCTGCACATTCCGCACAAATATCTCGTTTCCCCGCCCGAGATAACGAACACCATGAGCGAGTACCTCTCAAACACCGGAGTCACGGAGCTTGCCATTTCGGAGACTCAGAAGTACGGTCACGTCACCTATTTCTGGAACGGCAACAAATCCGGAAAATTCTCCGAGGAGCTTGAAACGTATATCGAAATTCCCTCCGACGTTGTTCCCTTTGAGCAGAGACCTTGGATGAAATGCGCGGAGATAACCGATAAGCTTATAGAATGTCTCGAATCCGGAAAGTACGCTTATCTGCGCGTAAACTTCCCCAACGGAGATATGGTCGGTCACACCGGCTCTCTGCTTGCAACAAGATGTTCGATGGAGGCACTTGACATTCAGCTTGCGCGTATCCTCGCAGTTGTCGACAAACTGCACGGAGTCGCACTCATCACTGCCGACCACGGAAACGCGGACGAAATGATGGAGATGGACAAAAAGACGGGAATGCCCAAGACCGATAAAGAGGGTCATACAAAGGCAAAGACGAGTCACACGCTCAATCCGGTTCCCTGCATCTTCTATGATAATTTCTACTCCGACAGATACACGGTAAAACCGGACAACGGCAAATTCGGGCTGTCCGATGTCGCCGCTACCATGGTAAATCTCATGGGCTACGAGGCACCCGATATGTGGGACGAAAGCCTTATTGAGCTTAAATAAAATAATCGATACGCCTGATTCCATAAAACAGATCGAGGGCTTGCCGCACTGTGTGCGACAAGCCCTCTTTTATGGAATGATCCGTTATTTCAGAATCACCTTTTTAAAGCTCTTTTTTCCGCGTCTGAACACAATTCCGTCTGAAAGCGCGGCTCTGTCAAATGTTGCCTTGATATCCGTGACCTTCTCTCCGTCGGCGCTCACACCGCCCTGCTCCACGGCGCGCCTTGCCTCGGAACGTGAGGCGACAAGTCCCGCTTTCACAAGCACAGTGCAGATATCGGCCTTACCGTCAACAAGATCAGACTCTTCGAGGTACGACGTGGGTATCTCCGCGTCTGCCCCGCTTGCAAAGAGCGCCTTGGCTCCCGATTCGGCTTTTTTTGCCTCCTCTTCTCCATGGACGAGCTTTGTAAGCTCAAATGCGAGAATCTCCTTGGCACGGTTGAGCTGTGAGCCTTCCCAACGATCCATCTCGTCGATCTGCTCAAGCGGCAGGAAGGTAAGCATACGTATGCACTTGAGAACATCCGCATCGGCAACATTCCGCCAATACTGATAGAAATCGTATGGCGAGGTTTTATCCGGGTCAAGCCACACCGCACCCGACTGCGTTTTTCCCATCTTCTTGCCCTCGGAGTTGAGCAGCAGCGTTATCGTCATCGCGTACGCATCCTTGCCGAGCTTTCGGCGGATAAGCTCCGTTCCTCCGAGCATATTCGACCACTGGTCGTCGCCTCCGAACTGCATATTGCATCCGTATTCGGTAAACAGGTGATAAAAATCGTAGGACTGCATTATCATGTAGTTGAACTCAAGGAAAGAGAGTCCTTTTTCCATTCTCTGCTTGTAGCACTCCGCGCTGAGCATACGGTTGACCGAGAAGTAAGAGCCGACGTCGCGCAAAAACTCGATATAGTTAAGCCCCATCAGCCAGTCGGCGTTGTTTATCATCATCGCTTTGCCGTCGGAAAAGTCGATAAAGCGGCTCATTTGCTTCTTGAAGCATTCGCAGTTGTGCTGTATCGTCTCTGCCGTAAGCATCTGACGCATATCGCTGCGTCCCGACGGATCGCCTATCATGCCCGTTCCGCCACCGACGAGAGCAATCGGCTTATTTCCCGCCATCTGAAGTCTCTTCATAAGGCAAAGCGCCATAAAATGCCCGACGTGCAGACTGTCCGCAGTCGGGTCAAACCCTATATAGAAAACGGCCTTTCCGTTATTTATCAGATTTTTGATTTCATCCTCATCCGTCACCTGGGCAATAAGGCCTCTGGCAACAAGCTCATCATAAATGGTCATGATGTCCTCCGAATACGAATAATTGTATACTGTAATGATTACAGACAGCTATTTAATTATAAACCAAACCGTGATTTTTGTCAACGGGAAATCCGCATTATTCCGACGTCAGTCATTTTAAGAATAAAATAGAAAAATTTAATAAAAAAATCACCTTAAATTGCCGTTAATAAAAGAAAACATTTTGCGAAAAATAATAACAGAGCACGAAAGAAAAGAAAAAATTCGGACGTGACTCAATTCAATATAGATGATATTTGCACGGTTGCGTTGGAGCATACAGCGTATGACCAAATGCAAGCGTTCGGAACAGGAGAATCTAAAATGGCAAGTACACTTGTACCCGAAGCAAAGGCAGCTCTCGAGAAGTTCAAGATGGAAGCTGCAAGCGAAGTCGGAGTAAACCTCACCCAGGGTTACAACGGTGACCTCACAGCACGCCAGGCAGGAAGCGTAGGCGGTCAGATGGTCAACAATATGAACCCCGTACGAACCATGAAATTTGAACGTCACAATCGAATATCGCAAGGACACAAGATAACCGTCAAGTACGCGTTTTCCCTCACGGTATAATCCGTGCGGAAACACTTGCTGACGCAAGTCTTTGGGGCGATGCCCCTGCACACTTCGTGCAACCGCACGATTGACAGCTTCGCAAAAATGCCCTTGCAAGCA
>JBJDZF010000041.1:0-28744 GCA_051867855.1 Eubacteriales bacterium | reverse complement strand
AACACCCGGTATTGAAATGTAGTGCATTCCGAATGCCTGTGCAGCTTCAAACGGCTTTGAATCCTTTGTATTGTAAATATCTGTAAAGTAAACTCCATCAATGTAGAAGGAGAAAATATTACCGTCCCTTGTAACCGTGAAATTGTGCCATTCTCCTGCCTTTATTCCGAGATTATGCGTCTCTGCGGAATTATATCCGATCTTTACGGATCCGTCTGCAATGAAGTATATAAGGAAACGTACATCGGAAGATACAAATTCACATACAAGCTCCCCACTTGAACTCGGGAAAGTCACGACCTTGTAATCAAACGACCACACATATTTGGTTGCGGACGCAAGCTCGGTACCGGGCAGGTATTTTATGGTCATTGACGACACGGAATTTGACACCTCGAGCACACCGTCTTTTATACTGTAGGCGTCCTTGACATTTGATACCCACTTTGAGTCAAGCTCTCCCTGCGAAAAATCAATTTCCACTCTGTCGTCTTCCTCGTTCTCGGCAGCCGGAAGATCCTTTTCGATTATCTGATCCAGAGTCAGAGGCGTCGTATCGTCGGCGAACGCCAATACCGATGCTGTTGCAAGCATCGACAACACCATAAATACCGCAATAATCAATTTTGTCTTTTTCATAATCTTTCCTCCAAAATATTTTGTTTTTTACGAAAGCTCACCGTAATCTACGCCCATATATTCGCCGTTCTCTCCGCTGTCGGAAAGAGTCGAAACCGTAACTATATCGGTAAATTCCGGTATTACTTCTGTCTTTGGGCATGAATATCTGCTTTTTTCCATAACAATTACCCTACCTTTCGGCACTTTGCTCCTGCGGTACAAAGTGCGGCGTAAAACAATTGTATTTCAAATCTTTCTTTTGAATGTTTCACGCTGAATTATTTCCTGGGGTACGTTCCGCGAAACCGTCACTCCATAAGGGATGAAACCGAGACCTCCACAAGGTTGCCGTATACATATTCGTTTTCCGTCGTCAGAAGATACGGCTTGACATATATCGTATCGCCAAACGAGGCATTCGGAATATTGTTTATTGCCAACGCGAGCACATAATCTCCTCCGAGGGCTTCCGCAGTTACCTCGGCTCCGTCCGCGGTAACGGATGTATATACGGATGTACCCGAAATATCGGTTACATTAGCCGCACCGGCAAGAGGATCCGTATTGCTCAGTGAAACGAGATAACCCGCTCTTTTGTATAATGTAAGGTCTGATGCCGAAATTACAGCCACACAGCGCAACGATGTCGATGTATCCTCTGCACTTGCACCCGACGGAAGCTGTACCCCCGACAGTTTAATTGCCCTCTCATTAAATGTTGTAAAACTCAGGTTGTCTATCTCATATTCCGAAGTCTCCGTTGAAACGCTCTGACATATGTACCAGAATCCGCGCATATTCTCTGCAAATACCGAAGATGTTGATGTGACCGTCAGCTGCACCAGCTGAATTCCGTCCATATATACGGTGTAGGTCGTTCCGTCCCTTGTAACGATCAGGTTATACCACGTACCGGTTGCAATGCTCACGGTTTTTGTGGTATTCGGAGCGCCTATAAGCATTGCCGACACGCTTCTCGGATATATCAGTATTCTCAGGTCGTTTGAAATGAATTCAAAACAAAGCTGACCTTTTCCGCCCGAAAGGAATCCATCCGGGAAGGAATTGATCTTAAAGTCAAATGACCAGATATATCTGTCCGCCGAAAGGAATTCGGTGCCGGGGTAGTATCGTGCCGTTACCGTGGTGCTTGAATTTGCCGTTACCTTCATTGTGCCGTCTGCCGTTGAAACTGCGCTTGCCGGATAGACCCACCCGGCAAGCGGGTTTTCTCCGGAAAAGTCATTGGTGTACTTTACACCCTCCTCATAGTCGGCATAGAAAGTGTCGTCCTTGATTTCCTCATAGGTTTTTGCCGTCTCTGCAAAAGAACCTGTCGGAAATACACCCATGATGATGATTACCGTGATAATAAATGCCGCAATAGCCTTGGCTCTGCGATTCTTTTTCATCATGTTCATCCTTCTTTCTTAATCCTTATTATTTCAATTCAGGTTCGCAAGTGCTTTTTCAAATTTTGCCACATAATATTCCGCCGCAGGACCGTTCTTTTCATAATACGAGCTCCATGCCAGCTGGTTGCCGACCGAAAGCTTTACCATCTGATTGATCGAGCTGAAGTAATCTCCGTATGCACAACCGTAATTCACTGTAATATGTTCTCTTACAAATTCAAACATCCGGCTTGTAATCAGGTCCTGTGAGTATCTGAGCTGAAACTGATCCTCGAATATCGCCTTTGAAACATAATTGTATGAATAGCAGGACATCGCCTCAAGCATTGCCGTCGTCAGATCGACATCGGCTCCGCAATTCGTCATTCCGATGAAATCGTACCAGTTGCCTATTCCCGAACAGTAGTCCTCCTGTAATTCGTCCCACTTCGGGAAAGGCGCCACGCCCCACTTCAGCTCGGTGTTTTCCGATGTTCCCAAGTTTCTGGCAAAGGACATCATATCCACCTTGAACATGATCTTTCCGGCGTCGAACTGCGGCTCCTCCTGATACTGATATGTGTAATACACATCCTGATTTTCCCAGCAAAGCTTTTTCAGGGCATCGATTATTTCTATGTTTCTTTCCGAATTGATCGTCACCGACAGCTTATCGTCGACTCCTTTTTCCACCACATCCATCTTGAAGCCTTCCATATAGTTGGCAACATTCGTAAAATAAACGGTAAATCCATATGTATCGTCAAGCTCTTTTTTATCGCCTCCGCTTGAGGACGCATATACACCCTTGATGTAATTCAGAAACAGCTCGTATGTCCAGTTTCCGTCAAATACCGTCTGATAAAATTCCTCTTTCGTCGTGCTGCAGTATGTCTCAAGCATACTTTCGTTAAGAAAATAGCAGGCTACCTCGTTGGTATAGGATACGGTAAAGTCCCCCATGGCAAGATACATCTTCCCGTTGATTGCGGTATCCTCTACAAGTCCCCCCATCCACCACGGATTATTAAAATCGAGATACCCCGTGCCGTTCATATTCATCAGACACCCGGTCAGAATGAGCTGAGGCATGACGTGATAATGCCCCACCACCAACATGAAGCTGTCGTCTCCCGCCATACTCGATGCGGATATTTTACTCAGGTAATCGGTTCGTGTATCCCACAGATATTCGGAATTGATGTGATTCAGCTTCACTCCGAACCTGTCCCGAATGTACATATCCCTCGCTACCAAAGCGTCATTGACAACATTGGCGTTTGTCGATGCGGCATAGTTTTCGTCATTTCTCCAATAGATGTTTACAATCTTGTCGTCAAATCTCAATCCGTCCGGAAGATTATCCTTCACATAAGTATCCTCTTCCTTAACTGTTGTTGCTGTTGTCTCCGCAGTTCCGGTTTCTTTCGGTTTGCAGCCCGAAAGAGGAAAAACCAGTATCCCGATCAGCACGGCAAATACAACGATCGCCTTCAAAAAACTCTTCAAATGCGTTTTCTCCTTTCAAATTTATTTCTGAATCTCATGCAAAGTCTTTAATGTTGTTTCGGCTTTTTCGAGTATGTACTGATATTCAAGTCCCGACGAGATCATATCAATGCCCATATCGTCAAAGCGTTTGAGTGTTTCGACGTCGGTTGCACCCGTCGATATCCCTGCATATTTGTGATTTTTCTTGAGGACCCCGATGCAGTCCTTCACCATATTCATAACCTCGTCACAGCCAACGTCGCCGAGGCGATTTACGGAACCGGATAGATCACATAATCCGAAGATACAGCCGTCAAGATACGGATATTCCGCTATCTTCTCTATTTCCCTGACAGCATCTATATGTTCTATCTGTATAAACCGGCATATGTCTCTTCTCGAATTTTCAATATAGTCCGATTCGCTCTCGATCCCGTATTTTACGGCTCTGCGCGGACCGAAGCCTCTGTTGCCGTACGGAGGATACAGAGTATATGAAAGCAACTCTTTCATTTCATCAAAACCTCTGACCATCGGGAAAATGATTCCCTCGACCCCCATTTCCATGACGCGCTTTGTTGAGGTAAGCTCATGTTGAGGTACTCTTACCACAACCGGCGTTCCTCCGGCTCTTGCACCGTTTGCCTGAATAAGCACATCCTCACAGCTCAGATAGCTGTGTTCCATGTCGATCCATATAAAATCGTATCCCAGATAACCTATCATCTCCCCGAGAGAAGGATCCGAGAGTGCTATATGCGTTCCGCATATTTTTTTACCCGCCAACATTTTTTCCTTAAGCTTGTTCATTGTCCGTTACTGTTCCTTTCAGCCTGATAGCCTCTTTTTCAGGCAATTCTTTATATTACCCGAAAGCCACTGTACTGACATTATAGCACCGCAATTTTATGTTGTCAAGCATTTATGATAAATTGTATTACATTTGTTTGTTTTGTTCATTTTTTATTTATTATTTTAGATATTTTACCAAAGCAATTTGATATATTACCCGCATTTATACGTTTATTTGCACATATCTCTCTACCGTATTTTGTCTATATCCGAGTACTTCTCTGATCGCTCCCGTGTACTTTTAAATAAAAATTTGTATTACAATATTCTTTTTAAATATACGTAATTTGTATATTGACAATCAAATTTTATAATGTTATAATGTATTTGGAAAAAACATTATGAATAAAAAAAGAGGTGCGAAATTGGAATCATCTGCTTTTAACGGGGTCCTTTCCAGAAGCAATATTTCCGGAAAGATACTCAACGACATTAGGAAAAACATCATCATGCAAAAATACCCGCCCGGAACGAAGCTTACCGAAATGTTCATATGCGAAAAATATGAGATCAGCCGTCAGCTTGCCCGCGCGATAATGCAACAGCTCGAAAAAGAAGGACATCTGTCCATGCTTGCAAACGGCTCGAAGATCACAGTGGACTTTACACTCAAGGATCTGAACGATCTGTACGCATTGCGGAATTACCTTGAGATGACATCTGTAAAAGAATTCCTGAACAGCTCTTCCAAAAACTACGTCCCTCTTATCAGAACGCTTGAGGAAACGGAAAAAGGTGACGAAAAGGCGGACTATATTGAAAACGACATTCTTTTTCACCGTTCGATAATAGAAACCTCAAATAACAAATACAGTCTCCTGACATATGACAATATTTCATCAACACTGTATACGATTTTTGCGTTGAGCATCGTTCCCGACCCAAAAGACTTTTACAGCAATTACACCGAACGCCACAGCGCACTGATACGCACACTGCTCAGCGGAAGCGAGGAAGAGTGTCTGGAAATCTTCCGGAAGCATCACGAATACGCTCTGAAAAAAGCAATCAATATTGTCGAGAGCCTTCAAAGATAATTGAGGGAGCACAATTATGCAGTTAAAAGAATTGAAGAAAAGAGTATATGACGCAAACATATCGCTTGTCGAGCACAAACTTGTTCTTTTTACATGGGGAAACGTCAGCGGAATCGACCGTGAACACGGTTACATCGTAATAAAGCCGAGCGGGGTATCGTATGACAAAATGACACCCGACGATATGGTCGTTCTTGACACGGACGGCAATATTCTCGAAGGCGAGCTGAATCCGTCAAGCGACACACCCACGCACCTTGTACTTTACAATGCGTTTGAGAGTATAGGTGCAGTGGTACACACTCATTCAAGTGCGGCAACATCATTCGCGCAGGCAGGTCGTGATATACCCGTATACGGGACGACACACGCCGATTCCTTCCGAAACTCAGTCAGATGCACCCGCCGCATGAGAGAAGATGAGGTAACCTCGGAATATGAAAAGAATACCGGAAAACTTATAGTCGAGACAATAGGGAACGATGCTCCCGAGGAAACTTCAGCGGTTCTGATACAGAACCACGGTCCCTTCGTATGGGGAAAAGATCCTGCGGACGCCGTTTACAAATCGGCTGTTCTTGAGGAAATCGCAAAGACCGCTCTTATGACGGAAATGTTAAACCCGGACGAGAAAACAATCGACCGTTTTCTCGCCGACAAACACTATCTGCGCAAGCACGGCGCAGGGGCATATTACGGACAGAAAAAAAACGATCCGCCGGAAGCGGATTGAAATCAAGGAGAAAATATGGAAAAAGCAGCTTGCTATATTGCGGAGGGTAAAGCCGTACTCGGCATTGAATTCGGTTCGACAAGGATCAAAGCGGTCCTTATCGATCAAAAAGGAAATGTCCTCGCAACCGGGAGCTACGGCTGGGAGAACAAATACGAGAACGGCTACTGGACATACGGCGAAAAGGATATAACAGCCGGGTTGAGGGGCAGTTACTCCGCGCTCTGCCGGAATGTCGCCGCAAAATACGACGTCAGAATAAAAAAACTGGCCGCTATCGGGATATCCGGAATGATGCACGGATATATGCCGCTTGACTGCGACAACAATTTGCTTGTCCCGTTCCGCACGTGGAGAAACACGGTGACTCAAAGGGAAAGCGAGCTTCTCACGGACGCCTTTGATTTTCATATACCGCAGAGATGGAGCATTGCACACCTGTACCGTGCCGTACTCAACAAAGAGGGGCATATCGTCAAAACAGCACATATAACAACTCTTGCGGTGTATATCCAACTCCTGCTCACAGGAAAAAATGTCATCGGAATGTGCGAGGCAAGCGGAATGTTCCCGCTTGACGGCGAAACCGGAAACTATGACGTAAAAAAGGCAGAGATCTTTGACAGGCTCTGCGCAAAAGAAGGATATGATTGCAATATACTCAAAATGCTTCCCGAAATCGTACCCGCCGGGAAGGTGGCGGGATATCTGACGGAGAGCGGGGCAAAGCTGCTCGACCCCGACGGATATATAGAGGCGGGAATTCCGTTCTGTCCTCCGGAGGGGGATGCGGCAACCGGGATGGTCGCAACAAACAGCGTGCGCATAAATACCGGGAATATCAGCGCCGGAACGAGTATATTCGCGATGGCGGTGCTCCCTCACAGCCTTAAAAAAGCCCATCCGGAAATAGATATCGTTTCAACTCCGTCGGGCAGCCCCGTGGCTATGGTGCACTGCAACAACTGTACGGGCGAAATTGACAACTGGGCAAAGGTGTTTTCCGAGTTTGCCGACGCCTGCGGAGCGAGAGTAAAAATGTCCGAGATATACGACGCCATGTACAACAGTGCGGCGCTGCCGACTGCGGATTGCGACGGAATTACTCTGTACAACTATATTTCGGGAGAACATATAACGGAAATTGAGCGAGGAGTACCGCTCCTTTTCAGAGCTTCGGAAAGTGCTTTCGGGTTCGCAAATTTCTGCAGATCCCTGATGTTCTCCACTCTTGCAACAATAAGGATCGGAATGAATATCCTATACGACGAAGAGCAGATTCATCCGTCAAAGATATACGGTCACGGCGGATTTTTCAAAACACCCGTTGCAGGTCAGAAAATAGCGGCGGCGGCTCTGAAGACACCGGTTGCCGTGCTTGAAACAGCCGGAGAAGGCGGAGCGTGCGGAATGGCACTGCTTGCTTTGTATTCGGTTACCGACGGAGGCAAGACCCCGCTTGAAGATTTTCTTGATAAAGAAATATATGCAGAGTCAAAATGCAGTATCGAAGAGGCAGACAAAAAGCTCGAAACAGAATTTGAAAAATACATGGCGGACTATGTTAAGGGGCTATCGGTCGAAAAAGCGGCAGAGAATTTATCACTTTAAAAATATATACACGATCCCATAGTTCGATCCGGTAATAAGATGCGATAATAAAAAACACAGGGCATGAGTGTTCATGACCTGTGTTTTTTGTGAAATGGAGATCCAACTGATTCCATTTCATAAATCAATTGACTGTGTACTCAGAATGGTTTTACTTGATTTCTGCGGTGAACTATTGCCGGGATTACGATTTGTTTTCCCAGCGACTACGCAAATAATGCGCAACCAATTTCGGTTGTCTGTCACGGGTAAAAACGCCCTTACGGTTCCCGCGTGCTCTCGTCAGACCTTGCTTCGTTTTAAAATCGGCAAAGTTCCATACAAGTTCTCCTATGCAGTAATCAAGTCCGTCCAAGGTTTTACAGGCTTCGCCGATACATTCCAGCTGATATTCCTCGGAAAAGCTTTCGGCGGGAAGTGTATGCGTCCCCTCTATCGTATCCGCCCCGAATTCAGACAGGATGATCGGTTTATGATGCAGGTCGTAAAAATGCTCCGCTTCTGATTTTAACGCCTCCCGAATACCGTCAATATCACCGTGAAAATCGTACCATGCGTAATACCGGTTCAGCAGGATCACATCGCAGAACTGACAGCACAGATCCTGCGGAAACGGCATATTTTCCGCAAAGGTCAGAGGCAGATCGCTTACCGTCCTTGCATAGGCGAAGATATCCGCAAAATAATCTTTCGCACGTTCCTCATGGCTGGCAGGCTCGTTTGCAAGGCTGAGCATGACAACGCACGGATGATTTTTATCACGCTCCACGAGCTGCTTTATCAGTTCCTTGTGCAATACCGCTGTTTTTTCATTGATATGTTCGGGCGTAAAACATCCGCCCTCCCATGCGATCATCCCGACCGCCGGCACCTCATCTATCACCAGTATACCGTACTCATCTGCCAGATCCATCATCTCTTCACTGTACGGATAGTGACTCGTGCGAAAACAATTTGCATGTATCCACTTCAGGAGCTCGAAATTGCGGACATTCAAAGGGGTATTCTTCCCTTTCCCCATAATTGTAAAGTCCTCGTGCATACCGAAACCCTTAAAGTACACGGGCTCATCATTCAACAGCACGCTGTGGTCTGTAACGCTGACTTTACGGATCCCGAAACGTTCCTCATATCTGTCACTTTCGGTTTGAACCGCCAAAGTATAAAGATATGGATCTTTCGGGGACCAAAGCCGCGGCTCCGAAACCGTCAGTTCGGGGCAGTCGCTTTCTGCCACTATATGTTTATCCCGGTCAAATACCGTATAGTGAAATCTCTCACAATTGGATTTGACATCGACCGATATTTTCCGGTAATCTCCGTCAACCACCGTGCGTATCACAATATCTTCAATGTGCCTCTGCGGAAGTGTGTATATAAGCACATCCCGGTGGATTCCCGTAAAATTATAAAAATCGTGGTTTATTACCTGCCTTCCGTTTTCGATCTTGCCCGTAGGAAGACACTGAAAATCCAAACGGTTATCAATAACTACGGAAAGTCTGTTCTCTGCCTGCAGATTCTCCAAGGGAAGATCTATGGGATAATGCCCGTTGATTCCCTCGCCGATCTTTTCTCCGTTCAGATAGATCTCGCACTTGTGGCTGGCAGAACCTATGCGAAGCCTGTACAGGCGCTCTTCCCGCAACGGCAGAGAAAATGTGGTTTCATACAGGACTTTCCCCACATGATCGCGCAAATGTCTGTCGGTTACAATCTCGTTGAAGCTTGCGGGAACAGGCATCGGAGCAACATCTTTCCCAGCCTCAACAGGTATATAATCATCTCCAACTGTTCTGAAGTTCCAAATACCGTTAAGGGAATATACATCCCGATATCCGTTCATTCTCGGATACAGCATTATGCGTCAGCCTCCTTATTTTTACGTTTAAACGACGAAAGAATACCGTCGTAGTAATGTCCGAGTTCTCTGTCGGAACATCTTTTTAACAGTCTTCGGCAATTTCCATTCGGATCCGGTGTAAAAACATTATACCCGTCATCACGCACCCAAAAGCGCTCCGGATCCGATACGCCGAATGTATCCGATGTACCCTCAAAAGCAAACTGCACCGCGGTGAGATCATATCCGGAATTCATTTGCGCCTTAGTATAATCCCCTCCGGTACAGTAAAGAAGATAGGACATATAAAGAGGATCGTCCAACTGCGGTTCTTTTCTCTCCGGAAACCCGCATTTGACCGAATATCCCACATCAAAATCAGAGAAAAACAGCGGGACACGACAACGGTCAAAGAACACTATTGCCGATTTCGGATCACAAATTATATTGTATTCCCGCCCCTCGGGATACTTACCCGCCATTGCTATCACAGCATAAACCTTCCGTTCAAAAAGCTCTTCGCCGCTAAGGGGGGAATATTTATCCCCACTGCTCATAATAAGCTGCGCGAGCGTGGCAAACGGACCGATGGCAACCACAACCGCCCCCTTATCCGGCACACCGGCAAGCATCCGACGGTAGGTTGAAACCGCATCGGGATATTTTTTCCCCTTCCCGAAGTGCTCGGCAACATATTTGTTGTACCGCATATTATTCTCACGATCAAGGAAGCATTTTTCCTTGTTTTCGGCAAAAGCGCCCACTTTCAGATCGAAATAATCGCAAAGCGCTTCGGCGCAGGGAGCGCCGTACGGATTTGAAGTACAGCTGATCACCGCCTTCAACGTAACGCCGTACTTTTTTGCAAGTACCGCCAGCACGGCGATAGCTCCGGCATCATCACAGTCGGGACCGATGTCGGTATCCAACAGCACCACTTTACCGCTCTCTTTCAAAGGGACATATTGAAATCCGTTCATTCTGTTTCAGTAATCTCCTGTATGAAAATTGTACTGCAATAATGACCGATCCCCTTAACATAGGCTTCTACGTTAAGGGGATCCTGTCACGGGCAAGCAACTATTTTGTGAGACGTTTTTTCTTTTTGGAGAAGCACACGGTTGCCAAAAGCAAAACGGTAGCCACCGCAATCATTCCCGACTCACTTACCAAACTGCTCTTACATCCGCCCTTTGATTCTTCTGCGGGCAATGCGGGAATTTCCTCTTCATCCACTATCTGATTGCACACGGAACAGAACTTATGCCGATGTCCCGCAACTCCTACCTGAGCTTCTGCATCCACGATCCAATCCCCTGTGGTATGAGCCTCTTTGGGAATCACTTCGCTTTGAATATCGTTATTGCACTGTGTGCAGGTAAGAATCCGCAATCCTTCTCTCAGGCAGGTAGCCTTCTTTACCACAGTCCACTCACCGGGTGTATGTTCGAGCTTGGGTATTTCAGTCACCTCGGAAACCGCATCACACCTGCTGCAATGTTTGGATTTTGAGCCTGCCTCCTCGCAGGTCGCCTCTTTGTCCACCGTAAAGGTATCCTCAAAATCATGTCCGAGTGCGGCAGCATCTCTCACCGTTCCTGCTTTTACCGCATTGCAGACCGAACAATGGATAGCTTCCTTACCTCCCTCCGTACAGGTAGGGGGATTGTCAGCTGTTGCGGTGTAGTTATCGTTCCAGGTGTGCGGCTCGTTTGTTACATAGACGGTTCCGCAGCAATTATAAACCGCACCGTGCGTTTCGTCGGTAAACGTCCACGCAGGCTCTTCCTCGTGATTATTCGGATCAAGCTCCCCCACCGGCATACCGCAATCGGCACAGTATGCTCTTGTTATACAGGAGCCCGGAATGACCTCGGTGTGCTCGCAGGAATTTGCAACCAGTTTTAAACTCTCGACATGTTTTGGGTTCATTGTATAACTGTCACCGGCAATACCGCTGCCGCAAGCCTTGTTGGCAACGGGGTCGGACGTATAGATCAATAACTTTACGAGGTCATTTTCCCGATATTCCTCAACATATTCAACAGGGAGATACATCTCCATTACTACCGTATCAAGGCACGTTTTGCCATCGGAGGAGATAATGCTTTCGTTTTCCCTTTTGGCAACGATGGACCATTGCAGATCTCCCGCATCGTCGTTCGGATCTATTACGGGATTGTTGTCGGACAGCTCGTTGTTACCCTTGTATTTTGTTTCGGTATTATACATCAGCGTTGCATCCGGATATCCGTTTCCGGCAATGATAGCGCGCCACACGTGATTTCCGTAGTAAGCTGCATCGGTTACATTTCCGGACTCGCTGTCCGTGGACCACCAATAGCTCATCTCGGTTCCGTTGCTCTCAACGCCGTTAGTTTCGGAAACGAAAAAGGTAATCGCCTTGAAATAATCGTTATATGCCAGCTTTTTAACAACAGCAAGAATATACAATCCGCTTTCATCCCAAAGAACCTTGCTGTATCCGTCCAGATAGGTATTGTCGGTAAAATCAAGCTGTTTTGCACCACTCCAGATGTGGTCGATCTCGCCGTCGAGGACAGGCGCAACAGACGTATACGTGGCAGTACGGATATTTTCGTCCTCCGCGGACGAACCGATTGTGAATGTGCCGAACAATGATATGAGCATTGCAAAAAGGACAAACACCGAAATCGCTTTTTTCATTCTTCATTCTCCTATCTGATCTAATGAAATCTCGGGCAATCTGATAGGATCATCATTACCGCTGTTAGTAATCAAATCCTTTCCGGAAAAACGCACGAATATGATTTCAGCGGGTCGATATTGTATTTTCATGATAAAATACTCTCCCTTCCATATTAATTCACGTATAAGATCAAATCATGCCGTTCGGATATCGCTTTGAAAAACGAAGCACCGTATAACGGTTTTTATTGATATGCCTTGGCGGAGACACCGAGGTTATAAAGCGCTCTGACAAGCTCGCCTACCTGTGTGTCACCGTGCATAACGGATGCATAAGCGTTTATGCTGTACGAGATACTCTGGGTCTGTCCACCGACGGTGAGTGTTGCGGTGTAGAGGATATCGTGTCCGGAAGCGTTGATACCGTCGGTATAAACCAAATAAGAATCTCCGTCGGCAATCCACTCGGATGCGGGAATCTCAACCTCGTCCCCGCTTCCCTTTTTAATTGTGATGGTCGCATTTGCGGCATCCGCCGTCCTGAAACGGAAAAATATCTGATTGGTATTTGCAAGCTCCACTCCCACGGAGGTAAACCTGTTGTTCTGATCTATGCTCCCCTCAATAACAGGAGCGGTCTCCACGGGAGCAACAAACTCTGCCGTTTTTTCGGCACTTACCCAATCATCGGTATTGACAAGGGCATCCGTATTGTAATTCATGTAATTTTGTGCCGCGGCACCGTATTCAAGCAGATCCGCAATGAGAGTATTCAATTTCGCATTTGCGCTGTCGCGCACGTGTAAATCCCTTAAATACTCAAGCACGCTGTAAGAATCCTTTGCCGAGACGGAACTTTCACCATAAAGCAACTCTGCCTTGATGTTGTCTCCCATGCACTGCGGTGTAATACCCGTGTAAGAAAACATATACCGCTCTTCGGCATCATTGTATACACCGTCAACCGTTACGGATTTTTCGTTACGGGTAAATCTCATTTTCCAATCCGAGGATTCTCCGCTCACAAAAGAGGAGGCAACGTCTGCATAATAGTTTACGGTCAGATCCGAACCGATCACCAACGATGCACCGGAGATCTTGGCGGAGGGATTGGCAATCAGCTTAAGATCACCGAGAACTGCCGGGGAAGTTGCGACCACTGCATTATTGCTTATGCTCATTCCGGTAGCCTGTGCTTTGGAGGTAGAGGCATCCGTAGTCCCCACGCCGAATTTGATCGTAGCGTTCTCCTTGAATTGCACATGGGTTTGAATCGGGATATGCATCTCTATGGTCATGGACGTCTGTTCACTGCCCTTATCTTCCGCTACCTTCCACTCCACATTCGTAAGATCGAGCGGATTGACCTCCAACGGACCGCCCACCATTTTAAACGCAATGCTTCCGTTATCGATCAAGGGTTTTTCATATTTTGTGTAATTCGAAGACGTGGTGTCCGGGACTACACGGAAAGCGTAATTTCCCTTATAAAGATTATACTTAACAGCATTCTCATTTTCAGCAGAGGGATAATTCCACCATGCATCCATCCCGTCAAAGTACTGCTCCGATATGTAGTATGTAACCGCTTTATGGTAGCTTACCTTGGTATTGGGCGTAATACAGGTCAAAATATACAATCCTGTTTCATCCCAAAGCACCTTTGCATACGCAGTCTGAGATCCCGTCGCAGGTGCTGAAAAATCGAGCTGCTCGGTGGTGCTCCAGATCGCATCGTCTGCATTTCCGTCGATAACAGGCTTCTGAACGGCATACGACGCGGTACGGGTTGAATCTTCCGAGGAGGTTTCGGCTGAAATTCCCGGGAGCATAAGCGTCACCAACGACATCATCATGACAATAGCCAAAACGATTGAAACTGTTTTTTTCATAAATCAATTTCCGCCTTTCCAAATAAATTTTCAAAAATTTTTGTTATAGCTTTTAGGTCGCTCCGCGCAAATTGACAAATACAACGCAATGTGCTACAATGAAAGCGCTCTTACGAACGTGATGTCCGTCTGCCGAAATAATCGGTCTCCGCGCCGATTTGCGTACACCGCCGATCGAATGATCAAGATCTGCACGAATCTCCGACGATGTGTTTACTTTTTGTAATACGCGTACAATTCGGCAAGCTTATCATTTGCGAGGGCTTCCCTGTTTGCAAAGAGCGTAACAATACCCTGATCGCCTTCCTCACCTCCGAGAACAGCCTTGCGGAAGAGATGCCCCACACCGGACAGGCAGCCTGAATATACGTATCCGAAATCCGTAACGGTGGACTCGCGGATCAGATCAAGCATTTCCGCCGATTCCGGGTCTCTTGCGCTCTTTGAGGACATTACCAGTTCATAATACTCGCGAGCCACGTCGGAATAGTTTCTTTCCGCCAACGCCATGGTAATCAGTCCGACAAATTCGGTATCGGGCGCCGTGTAGGGAAGCAGGAACAATGACGCGCCGTCGCAAACCGCGGTGCGGTATTCCTCCTGCGAAGAGTCCCATTTCGGATACGGTATGATTCCGTAATCGAGGTCTATTTTTCGCAACCGTTCTATCATCTCAAAGCGCTGGGTTGCCAAGAGTGCTTCGCCCGCGATAAACTTATCCGAAGGATCATCCTCACGGAGCGTATCAACATCGTGACTTGCGGCGGGAGACGCATAAAAAGTCTTTAGTGTCTCGACGATCCCGTCCACCTTCTCGGTAGCTACCGTAAAGTAAAGCTTACCGTTGTTGTCGGTCTTGGTGATCGGAATATCAAACGCTTCCTTAAACGAGTCAATTCCCACACTCCTGTCGCTGACAAAACCGTAAACAGCGGTCGTGCCGTCATCGCTCGCGACCTGCTCGCTGATCTGCTTCATGTATTCAAATGTCCAATCACCGTTCCTTACCACATCGTAAAGATCAACGCCGATGGTTGCCGCCATATCCTTGTTAAAGACAATGGCGCTCATGTGCTTCCAATATGCAATGGAAAGATCTCCGGTAATACCGTAGGTACGGTAATTAATGGTCATAACATCATTGACGGCATTGTCCCATATCGGATTTTCCAAATCCATATAGGGAACCTCCTGCCAGTTGATGTACCAGTCGTTAAGAATAGTAGGAGCAATGTAGTACTGATAACCCGCAATCAGGTCGAACGCATCTTCTCCCGTAGTCATATAAACGCTGAGATTATCCGTAAATGTCTTGTCCTGCCAGGTGTGGACGTATTCCGTTGTGACAATATCGACTTTGTAACGGTCCTCAATCGCGAGATTACGTGAATAGATCGCGTCATTAAGAATGGAATTGTTGTATTCCTCCGCAAAGAATTCGTACTTTGTACCTGTTCTCTGCATAATCCGGAAAGATCTTCCGCCGTAATCCGCTGTCTGCGGGAAGGTAAGGATATTTTCTCCGTCGGTTACGGCAGATGTACTTACACTTGAGTTTGAAGTCTGGGTGTCGGAAGACCCTTTATCTGCGCAGGCTGTAAATGCGGCGATAAGCATGGATAACAGCAGAAACGCCGCAAAGCCCCGGCACAAGCCTTTTTTCATCATATAATTTCCTCCTTGAATAAAAATTATCGGGATTTAACCGGTTGAAAGCATCAGTTCGTCGAAGTTTTCAGAAACAGATCATACCTTATCGTCAAACACCTCTCCCTCACCCGGCTTTTGATACAGACGTATCCAGTCCACGGAGAAGCAAAACGGAAATACCGATTCGCTGTTCACCTGATATTCCTTATGTCTGAAGCCGTCATGCGAACAGATCCAGTTAGTAAAGTTGACAACAAGCGGATCCTGAAAGCCTCCCATGCCCGTTTTGTCCTCCCGCTGACCGAAATCCCCTGCCTCGGTGATATCATACGAGGCGTAAATCGCACCGTCCACGGTGAAATACATCTCCTCCCGTGTCCAACCGAAACCGTAACGATGATATTCTTTATTCAGATTTTTACTGTCGGGAAACGTATATGACAAGGGCTCACGCCAATCATGATCGTAAGCCGATCCGCTGGGGGATTGCGGCGTGGGCGGGTGAAGATACCATTTGTGCATGGCAGACTCGATATAATCATGATAATACGGCTCAAATACGTCGACCTCCGTCATATATCCTGCCGTGCGGTGCTGATGCGCCGACTGAAACCAAAAGGACGGGAATGCGCCGGGCACATACGGTACCTTTGCGCATATCTCCATATATCCGTACCGGAAGCTCATCCGATCCCAGGTGGTAAGGGTTCGATGTGTTGAATAGGTGCCGTCCTCCTCGCGCCACGCGCGCATCAATACGTTTCCGCCCCTCACGGTAATGTTTCTCTCGGATGTGGTGGATATCACGGTCTTTTTGCCCCACATCCGGTCAAACAGATTCCACTTGTCAGGGTCCAGGCTGTCACCGTCAAACTCATCGTGCCAGACCAAATTCATAATCTCTCCGTCACGCGGACTTCTTATAGTGTACGGGACGCTGTCGTCCGCCGTCAAAAAATTGTTTTTATCATTCATATGTGCATTGCCTTTTTTGTTGTAATAAATCCTTGTCCGGATATCACGGATAGAATATTCCACCCTCTCCCGGAATCTGATACAGACGGATCCAGTCGACGCTGAATGTCAGCGGATACTCCGTGCTCTCGTCCGCTTTCCACCCGGGGACCGTGCCGGCAATCCAGTTTGTAAAATTGATCACCATCGGATCTCTGAACCCTTCCATACCGTCCTTGGCGTTGCTGAAATCCTTTTCGAGATCGAATGTGGCAAAGATCTCTCCGTCAAGGGTAAAGTACATCAGGGTGGGAGTCCAGCCGAAGCCGTAAAGGTGATATTCCTCGGAAAGAGCTGCCTGGTCCTTGTTTGCAAGCCTTGTCTCACCGACAACCTTGCCCGTATGCAACTCCTCTATGGCACTCCCGTTTTCGTCAAGATACCATTTATGCAACGTCGATTCGATCAAATCGGAATTGTACACCTCAAATATATCTACCTCTGTCATATAATCCACACTGCGGTGCTGTTTTGCGGATTGCAACCAGAGGGACGGAAAAGCACCGTTATAAAACGGAACCTTTGCGTAGATCTCAAGATATCCGTATTGAAAGCTCATGCGGTCCCATGTGGTAAGCGTCTTGTGGGTGGAATACACTGCGGTTCCGGAATCATTGACTCCCTCATACCACGTTCTCATCACTACCTGACCGTCCTGCATCATGATGTTCTTTTCATCAGTGGTGGAGGTAAACCGCGTTCCCCACATACGGTCATACAAATTCCATGTCTCGGTGTCGAGAGTCTCCGCATCGAACTCGTCATTCCATACCAGATACATTTCCTTACCGCTGATTTTGCTTTTCATTGAAAGCGGAATGGCACTGACACCGTCAAAGGACAGCATATCGCTTCCCTTTTGCGCCGAAACGATTGCTTCCACCGCCACGTCTACACCGCGCGCACATCCGGAGCGTATTGTAACCGATGTGTCGGTCACATCAACCTTATAGGCACTTGCATCAAGAGATGTATCCACAGTGAGGATCACATTTCCGTCTCCGGTGCTTTGCACCTCGGGAACTACCCCGGTACAGTCGTCAATGTAGGTTTGCAAAGCTTGGGCGGCATCCTCCAGCGCAGGATCGGTATATACCAGCCGCAGATCGGAAAGATTCAAACCGAAGAAATCCGTAAACGGATACACATGGTCGTAATAATAGATATATCCGATGGGATATTCGGCAGATGTCGCATAGAATATGTAATCCACGAAATACTGCACAGCCTCAATCAACGCACGGTCGCTTTTTCCGACAATCACAACCTCTCCGTCATAAAAGGATACCGAATAATCACGCCCGCTCTCCAGATTTGCCATGGCAGCCTGTGATGATGCACGGTTGGTATTGCCGATCAGAATTTCATTGTTGTTCTGCGGAATCGTCTCACCTCGTCCTACATAATCACTCTTGGGACGTCTGACATCATCTCCATACGCCTCAAGGAGGAGCTGCAGCGCCGCTTTTTCTCCATCCGTGGAAAATTCGGGGGTGACGACTGTATAATTCTCGATTATATCCGCAACACTCACGGTAGGTACATTTTCTTTGGTGGGTTCCTCCGAACCGGGATCCCGTTTACATGCGGTAACACAGCAGAGAATCGCCAGAAGCAAAACAAGTCCTCTGAAGGCGGCTTTTTTCATTGCGTTTTCCCTCATTCCTATGTTTCTCCCTTCAAAATCAACAAAAAACATAAAATATATCAAAATACGTTGCCCGATACTTTTCCACTGCTATTATAAGCTAAAAATGCCCATTTGAAAAGTGTTTATCTTGTCAAAGCGCATGAAAACAGGACACCTTTTACATAATTAAAAAATCTTTTACGGCTCCGGAATAAGCACACCGTAAAATGCAAAAAGTCGGTCCAAGCAGTATCCAAAGCTACTTAAACCAACTTTTTCCTGAAAGTAAAAATATTAAAATATGTCTCATTCGGGCTCTTACACTCACAGAGAAAATGGGCATGATCGAAGGAATTCACCTCCGACCCGTTTTCAGTCTGTATTGTGTTTTATATGGATAGCTCTTTGTTCAATTGCGGTATTTTTGTCTTTTTTCTGAACTCCGAAGGCGTTATCCCGATTATCTCCTTGAAGGAACGGGCAAAATTACTCATATCATTGAAGCCGGAAAGCTCGGCGATCTCGCTGATCGTCTGTTCCGATTCCGCTAACTGCTGGCAGGCAAATGAGATTCGGCAGAGCATCAGATATTCCTTCAGGCTGTATCCGGTCACCTGCTTGAAAATGTGTGTAAGATAATAACGGCTGACGTGCAGGCGCTCTGCAAGGCTGTCCAGATTTAACTTCTCGGCAAAATTGCATTCCAGCTCCATACGTGCCGCGGCAACAATCATCTCCGGCGCCCCGAATTTCTTTGCGGTAAAATGCGAGGGAGAAAACCGGCGGATCCTATAAAAAACAGCCGAAAGCAACAGCGCCTCCGCGCCCGCAAGCTTTTCCTTCTCCGGCAACTTCCACTCGCTGTACAACCCTTCTATCATATATCTGATCTCCTCCGCAATGGGAGTAATGTCCAGTGCGTGACGAAAGCCTATGGGATGGAAGGAAAGGACAGACTGTAAAAGCTCCGGCCTTATCTGCGCATTTACCTGATAAGGGTCCAGCGTTATCACGTACCGAACGTAGTGCGGAGAAGTTTCCAGAATGATATGCGGCTCGTAATTTCCGATAAACACCAACGCGGGCGCGGAACAGGAAATCCGGTTCCCTGCAATTTCCAGGGAAAGACTACCCTCCACGATATACAATATCTGATATACATTGTGCTTATGCCTGTCATGCGTCGTGCTCATCGGCAGATCGGAATAATAAAAATCCGTAATGAGTTTCAATGCCATACCGACTCCTTACCCGTTATTGTATTTTTTCATCAGTTCAGTAAAACGCGCCAGTGCAAGTTCAAACGCCGGAAGCTCCGGATGCCACTTTTTCTCCCACTCAAGCGAAAAATATCCGTCATATCCGTCATCCGAGAGCTGCCGGACAATGGGGAGAATTGGAATATCTCCTTCTCCCGGCAAGGTCAGAGCACCCGCGGCGTCCGAATAATCCTTTATATGAATATGCCTTATATAAGGACGTATTGCCCGATAAAACACCCGCCAGTTTTCGCCGTAGACCCTGTGCGAATGGGCAATATCCCATATCAGACCGAAATTATCATATCCCTCCAAGGCGTCCAGAATCGGTGATAGCGTCTCCTCCGTGTTATAGTCACCGTGTACTTCCAACAGCACCGATACATTCCGTTCGGCGGCAAATCCGCACAGCTCCGCAATTCCGTTTTCCACACGCCGTATGCAGTCTGCCCGGTCGCCTGCGATATTATTTCCGAAAACACGGATATGAGGGATCCCGAGGGACTCCGCAATACAAATGCAGTCCCTGCCTTCACGCATTGCATTCTTATACAGCTCCTCCGTATGAAACATACAGGAGCTTCCCAGAACCACCGGTACGATTCCGGAATCCGACAGGATCTTTTTGGTTTTTATTGCTTTTTCCGGTTTGAAATCAGCGATCTCCCGGTTGTCCATTTGTCCGCCGATCCCCCGGATTTCAATACCTGTCACCGAAAAGCTTTTTGCCA
Source organism: Eubacteriales bacterium (assembly GCA_051867855.1). Taxonomy (GTDB): domain Bacteria; phylum Bacillota; class Clostridia; order Oscillospirales; family CAG-272; genus HGM12713. The sequence continues at coordinate 8,316 of JBJDZF010000041.1, read as the reverse complement.
GGGTGATAATTTCTCCCAGACTTTTTTCCGTACATCCGAGCGTTGAAAAGCAAAGCTTCACCGTAATCTCCATCCTTTTTTCGCCGAAATATAATGTTCCGACTGTTCTTGATAAACATTCCGCATATGAAATCATAGCATGTTTTGCTTCGCTTGTCAATTCCCCTTCAATTTTTTTTGCAATTATGTAAAAGTTGCACCTATTTTGATGTATGTCGGCAAGTCAAACACTTTTCAAACATCATTTTATCCTTTATAATTAACACTAACTATGGCAAAACAGGAGAACTGATTATGAAAAAGTGGAAAAGCCCGACAAATCGGGAAGATATACCGGATACATTTCCTTACAGCGATGATGTTTCCGTACTCTCACAGCCTTTTGATTTCGGCAAAAAAGTCGCACCAAACCGCATCTGCTACCAACCCATGGAGGGCTGTGACGGAACGGCGGACGGCGCGCCTGACCGACTTACAAGACATCGTTATCTCAGCTTTGCCGAGGGCGGCGCGGGGCTGATCTGGTTTGAAGCAAACGCTGTCGTCGCCGAAGGCAGGGCTAACCCGAGACAGATGTATCTGACGGAGAAAAACTCCGATTCCTTTTCCGCTTTGGTAAACGAAATGAAGGAAGCCTGCGTCAGAAGAAACGGATACGAACCAATTATCGTGTGCCAGCTGACTCACTCGGGCAGATGGTCAAAGCCGCAGGGAAGTCCCGCGCCGATGATTGCTTACAATAAACCGATCTTTGAAGCGGAAAAACCGTTGCCGGAGACCTGTATTGTCAGCGACGATTATCTTGACAGCCTGACCGAACGCTTTGTTGCCTCTGCCATGTTGTGCCAAAAGGCAGGGTTTGACGGTGTGGATATTAAGGCGTGTCACGGATACCTTTTATCCGAGCTGTTAAACGCCTATACAAGACCCGGCAAATACGGCGGCTGTTATGAAAACCGTACGAGATTGCTTTTTGATACCATATCTGCAGTTCGCTCATCCTGCGGTGACGGCTTCCTCATCGGCAGCCGATTCAACGCCTATGACGGATACGCATATCCTTACGGATTCGGAGATTCCGGCACCCCCGGAGTGCCGGATTTTACTGAAGCGAAAAGACTGGCATCCGATCTGCAGGCAAAAGGCGCGGTGCTGCTGAATGTTACCATGGGATGTCCGTATACAAACCATGAAATTAACCGTCCCACCGCATTCGCAGAAGAGGAGGCGCCCTACATCAGTATCGTAAGAATGCTGGAAGGTGCAAAAGCCGTTGCACACGCCGCGCCCGATTCTGCCGTTGTGTCTTCCGGACTCAGCTTTCTCGGAAAATTTGCCGCCAATGTAGCCGCCGGAGCAATTCAAAGGAAAGACTTTGCTTTTGCCGGCTTCGGCAGACAGACATTGTCCTACCCCATGCTTGCAAATGATATTCTCCGTTCTCAGAATATGCGGACGGAGCATTTGTGCCTGACCTGCGGCAAGTGCACCGAACTGATGCGCGCCGGCTCTACTCCGGGATGCGTGATCTACGGAGATCAGATCTACAGGAAACTATACACAGAAGCCAAAAAGTGAGGAAATTGCCATGAAAGATGTTGCCGTCATAACCGGTGTTGCCGGCGGAATCGGAAAAGCCGCCGCGATCTCACTTGCAAAAAAAGGATATACGGTCGTGGGCATGGGGCGAACCGCAACCCCGGACCTGAGTGATTTTGGGGAACTCAAACCGACTTACCTTCAGGGAAATATCGCAGACTCCGGGGATCGCGCGAGACTGCTTGATATTGCCAAAAACCTCGGTCGGGTCTCCGTGCTTGTCAATGTGGCGGGAGTCGCTCCGGCGGTAAGGAGCGATCTTCTGGAAATGACCGAGGAAAGCTATGACCGCGTTATGGGCATCAACACCAAAGGGACGATGTTTTTAACACAAGCCGTAGCCAAACAAATGCTTATATATGAGGACACACGCACGCCGAGAGGAACAATCGTAAACATATCCTCCTGTTCCGCATACACCAGCTCTACAAACCGCGGAGAATACTGCATTTCCAAAGCGGGTGTTTCGATGATAACCAAACTGTTTGCGGACCGTCTGGCGCACGAGGGAATTCTGGTAAATGAAATCTGCCCCGGGATCATCTCTACCGGCATGACCGATGCCGTGAAGGAGAAATATGACCGCCTGATCTCAGAGGGCCTTGTTCCGCTCGGACGCTGGGGAACTCCGGAGGATGTCGCCAAAGCCATCGTTGCACTGTGCGACGGTACATTCGGCTATACTACCGGAACTTCGCTGATCGTCGACGGAGGTATGCACATCAGGACGCTATGAAAAACAAATATCATACACTCGTAATCGGCACGGGGTGCGCGGGCTACAATGCGGCGGACAGACTGTATGAGCTGGGGATACGCGACATTGCCGTCATCACAGAGGGAAAAAATATGGGAACCTCCCGAAATGCGGGAAGCGACAAGCAGACCTACTATAAGCTCTCGCTTTGCGGGTCCGACGGAGACAGCGTACGTGAGATGGCACAAACGCTTTACGACGGCGGCGGTTCAGACGGCGAGCTCGCATTGACGGAGGCAGCATATTCCACGCGTTGTTTCATGCGCCTGGTAGAACTTGGAGTTCCATTTCCTACCAATGAATACGGAGAATATGCGGGATACAAGACAGATCATGATCCACGTGCCCGTGCCACCTCCTGCGGTCCTCTGACCTCCAGGTATATGACTGAGGCATTGGAGCGGTCGGCAGAACAAAAACAGATTGAAATTCTCAACGGCTACCGCGTCGTCAAATTACTTACAGAGGATAAACACATCCGAGGCGCGGTTGCTTTGGACATACATACCGGAGAAAGCGTTGTTATCTCCTGCCGCAATGTCATTCTTTGCACAGGCGGTCCCGCCGGAATCTATCGGAATACAGTTTATCCGGAAAGCCAGCACGGCGCGCTGGGTCTTGCCATTGACGCGGGAGCGGACATGGTGAACCTTGAGGAATGGCAATACGGTATTGCAAGCACTGCCTTCAGATGGAATCTTTCGGGAACCTATCAGCAGGTCCTCCCCCGCTACATCTCCGTTGACACCGAGGGTAATGAGTATGAGTTTCTATACGATGCACTTGGGGAAGGATCTCTGGGAATGATCTTTCTCAAAGGCTATCAATGGCCCTTTGACATCCGAAAAATAAACGGTTCCTCCAGGGTAGATCTGCTCGTGGAACAGGAAATCAAAAACGGCAGACGGGTATTTCTCGATTATACGAAAAATCCGCGCGGATTGGAAAACGGCTTTGAAGTGCTGACCCGGGAGGCGTATGACTACCTGAAACGCTCCGACGCGCTGTTCGGAACGCCCATTGAGCGCCTTGAAAAAATGAATCGCGGCGCAATCGAACTCTACGCGGCACATAATATAGACCTTTGCTCCCAAAGGCTTGAGATCGCGGTCTGCGCACAGCACTGCAACGGCGGAGTCGCGGTGGATTTCCATTGGCAAAGCAACATCCGGGGGCTTTATGCCGCCGGAGAAGCCGCAGGTACGTTCGGGGTCTACCGCCCCGGAGGAAGTGCGCTGAATTCCACACAGGTGGGAAGTTTGCGTGCCGCGGAACACATTGCGTCTCTGGCGGATGACAGCGCAATTCCGACGGCAACCTTTAAAGCGCCGACAATCAGTTACGGTGAAAACAATATCGCGCAAATCCGTGCGGAACTGCAGAACGAAATGAGCCGTTGCGCGGGATTTGAGAGGGATATTCCCGGGATGCAGCGTCTGTTTGACAGGGTTAACGTTCTCTGTCAGAACTTCATTGAGTCTGTAACAATTGAACGCCGTGAAGAACTGCCCGAGCTCGCGCTGTTATACGATATGCTGCTGACACAGCGTGCGGTCCTTTCGGCAATGCTTTGTTCTGCAAAAGAGATCGGTTCGCACGGCTCGGCTTTCATACGCGGCAATAACATGACCGTCTCTCAGGGAATGCGCTCTACCCGAACTCTTACACACCGCGATCACTCGGAAATCCTTCCAACCTCCCCCATACCCGATCCGGAGCTGTGGTTTGAAAAACTGTTGGCAAAGCAACAGGCAAAGGCAGGTAACAAAACATGAAAAAAGCAATCTTTTTAAGCGAAAACAAGGAAAAATTCTACACGGTTTATACGGATGATATTATACAAAGGCTAAAGAGCCTTACAGATATTGATGATATACGGTATTCAAAAGAGGATGTGTTAAACGAACCGAACAGATTCTCCGATACCGCGTTCATTTTTTCTACCTGGGGCATGCCGGGATTTACGGAGGACGAGATACGTGCATACTTTCCGCGCCTTGAATGTGTATTTTACTCCGCAGGCTCCGTACAGGGCTTTGCCCGTCAGTTCCTCGCGTGCGGGGTCCGTGTGTTCAGTGCCTGGGCGGCGAATGCCGTTCCGGTTGCCGAATATACGCTTGCGCAAATTCTGCTTGCAAATAAGGGCTTTTTTACGCATATCCGCCTTATGAATCAGAAAAGAATAAGCGAAGCATATGACCTGAAAAAGGTATATCCCGGAAATTACAACGAAAAAGTCGGGCTGATCGGTTGCGGAATGATCGGGTCCATGGTTGCCGAAATGCTGAAAAAACACAGTCTTGAGGTCCTCGTATACGATCCGTTTTTGTCGGATGAGAAGGCAGAGAAGCTGAATGTGACGCGTTGCTCGCTGCAAGAGCTCTTTTGCTCGTGTAGGGTGATATCAAACCATTTGCCGGACAACAGTGCGACAAAATCCATGCTTGATTACACTTTTTTCTCCACGATGATGCCATACTCCACATTTCTGAACACCGGCAGAGGAGCACAGGTGGTCGAAGCAGACCTTGCCCGTTTGCTTGCCGAGCGCCCCGACCTGACAGCCGTATTGGATGTAACCCGTCCTGAACCGGCAGATCCGTCCAACCCCTTTTTCACGCTTCCCAACTGTTATCTGACTCCCCATATTGCGGGAAGTCTCGGAAATGAGACGGTACGTATGGCGGAATACATGACCGATGAATGTATTCGCTACCTCAACGGAGATCCGTGTCGGTATGAGGTAAATGCGGAAATGCTCGCAACGATGGCTTGACAAAAAGGAGATATCTCAGCATGAAAAGGCAATACATTTCCCTGATGGAAAAGGCTCTGTCCGGATATACGGACCGCCACATCTCGGATTATTTTGAAGCCGTTAAGACAAAAGGGCTGACAGAACACGGTTTTCCGAGACTGACTGCCGATATCGGTATCATGATCTCTCACGGCATTCGCGCCGATCTGTTACCGCTCTTTTGCGAGATGATGGAATTTTGTTGTCAGAACATCCCGAAGGTAAAAGCCGCAAACGACTTTTCGGTAAGGGAGATCATTTGCTGCATCATGGCATTGGAGAAAACTCAGACAGTCGACACGGAAACAACCGACCGCTGGAAACAATACCTTAAAGCCATTGTTCCGCAATCCTGCTATACCGTGTATGCAAAAAACCCCTCGGATGAGGTGTACAACTGGGCGTGCTTTACCATGCTCAGCGAATATATGCGCCAATATGTCGGGCTGTGTGATTCGACGGACTTCGTCGAACTCCAAATCTCATCACAGCTGCGTTTGTTCGATGAAAACGGTATGTACCGCGATCCAAACCAACCTATGGTGTATGACCTGGTAACACGAGGGATATTTTCTCTTCTTTTGCATTTCGGTTACCGTGGAAAATTTTACGGGCAAATTGACGCCGTCCTGAAAAAGGCGGGGCTGTATACTCTGAAAATGCAATCGGTAACAGGAGAGATACCTTACGGTGGAAGAAGTAATCAGTTTCTTTTCAATGAAGCGCTTCCGGCGATTATTTTTGAATACGAAGCCAAGCGCTACGCCGGGGAAGGAGACCTTCATCTGGCACAAAAATTCAAATCCGCAACAGATCTGGCATTGAAAAATACGGCATACTGGTTGGATCAGAAGCCGATCCGGCATATCAAAAACCGCTTCGAAACAGAGAACGGTTACGGCTGTGAAAAGTATGCCTATTTTGATAAATATATGATCACAACCGCCTCGTATCTGTATTCGGCATACCTGATCTGCGACGATACGATACCCTCGGAAAAAATACCCGAACGCCTCCCCGAGGTTTTTCAGACATCGGAAGATTTCCATAAGCTCTTTCTGACAAACGAACCGTATTCCCTTGAATTCGATATCAGCGCCGATCATCACTATGATGTATCAGGGCTCGGCAGGCTTCACAGAAGCGGTGCGCCGTCGGCGATCTGTTTGTCGCTCCCCTGTACTTCCGCTCCGAATTACGTCATTGATCTTGAAAACGCAACCGATCTTTCGCTGTGCCCCGGCATCCTCATCGACGGCAAGTGGAATTTTGCAACCGATGATACTACGAAATATACGGTAACCGGACTGTCCGAAAGCAATCAAAGCGCATCTGTTGAGCTTGTCTGCAGTTTTTCAGACCGTGAAAATGTTCAAACAGAATACACGGTAGATAAAAGCGGAACCAATATTGAGATCAGGGGCAACGGAGACATTGCATACCTTCTTCCGGCATTCAGCTTCGACGGAGAAAACCTTTCCGAGATCACATTTGACGACCACACACTTGCTGTCTCATATAGCGGATGGACCTGCCGGTATACCACCGACGGCAATATTTCGGATTCCGGCAGAACTGCATGCAACCGCAACGGCCATTACCGTGTGTTTTTTGCTACGTCACAAAACATTCTGCACTTAAATATTTCAATCGAGCCGACAGACAACCATGTCGGAAGCACTTCAGACCGATGAAATGCGTGGGTTACTATCTGAAAAACGGCTTTTTTCGGGCAGATGCGGAAAAGGAGATAAACGCTTGTTATGGTTCGGAGCCGGCTAATCTCAAAAAAGCCGGCTTCGGATCTTTATTTTTTGCAAAAAGTCGGGAATAAAAAAGCACCTCGGCGAACCCAAGGTGCAGTAGAGATCTTTCGAAATCTCCCGTTTTTCCGGCACATTGACGCGCCAAATTGCTGTTTTCAGCATCCGGATCTTTTTCGGAACTCATACATGGCTGGGGCACTGGGATTCGAGTCTCGGCTCGAAGACGCAAAGCCGAGTATAATTCGGATTCGCTGCTTGCCTCGGTCAGTCGCGGTTCTGACACCACACTGTAGTGTCATTCATTCCCGCTCCTCTTCGAATCCGTCCTGCCCCATCATCAGATAAAGAAAGTCCGATCACCATATGGTAATCGGGTTTTCTTTGTGATTTGTGACCGTTTTAGATAACACTTACGAATGTAATTCCAAGCTTCGCAGTACCGTTAAGGCAATCTCAGGATCGTTGCCGGTAATATTGTCGCAACCGAAGGATATACATTTGTGTACGTCTTCTTCTGTATCCGCACAAAAAAGCCATGCTAAAATACCGCGGGATTTTGCAAACGCGACATCAGCCTTAATAATTTCCTCGGTACAATTCCCCCAAGAGATCGGGATACCCATTCCAAACATACAATCGTAGGTTTCTTCGGTAAAGTTTTGCATATATCTGCCGGGAAAGCCTTGCGCACGCATTTCCGGGTGAGCCTTTTTGAGATAGCGGATTATCTCGGCATCAAAGCACGCGATCACTGAACGCTCCCCAAGTCCAAATTCATGTATCATCGAAACGGTCGCATCTACAGTTTCATGCGTCATATCTTTTATTTCAACGTTAAGCAACAGATGCTTGTATGGCGCCGCCAAGGTTAGCACTTCCTTGAGCGTAGGGATCTGCGTTCCCCTGAACTTATCATCAAAATAGCTACCGAAATCAAAGCTTTTCAATTCTTCGAGTGTATAATCCCGCGTCCACCCCTTATGATCTGAAGTTCTGTCAATCGTATTGTCGTGAATGACGACAAGCATTCCGTCCTTTGTCATATTTACGTCGAATTCGATCAGATCGACGCCGAGATCAATTGCATTCTTGAACGAAACAAGGGTGTTTTCCGGGAATTTTGCTTTAATACCTCTGTGTCCCAGTACAGGGATACGGTCTTTGTCTGCATACCAAAGCCTATCTTCGCTGATTTTCATTTTATTTCCTTTTATATCAATCAAATACTTCTTTGCGAAATTGGTGAATGTTGTCTTCGATATTAGGGCTTGCAAAAAGCGAAGCGCTGCCAAGCACAAAAATATTAGCCCCCGCTCCCTTCATACGTATAGCGTTCTCGATACTCACGTTGCCGTCAACCTCGATCTCGGCATTTTGCTTACCGTAGTAATCGAGAT
>JBJDZF010000040.1:0-6812 GCA_051867855.1 Eubacteriales bacterium | reverse complement strand
TACAGGAAAGGACGCGGTATGGAATTTATGAAGAGAAGAGTTGAACTGCCCGGATATGAGCAACCGCCGCTGATAGGACAGGAAGAAATAAGAGATCTCGGTCGGGAGTTTGAGAGCAGAAGAGCGCGGCGTGTAAAAAAATGGTCATATCTTTACGCCGCGACGGTGATTTGTGTAACCGCCGTCGTAGTAGCACTGCTTGTTGTCGGAATCGGCGCGGGAAAGGATAAAACGAAATCCGACGCACTTTTTTCGCAGAGCAGTGTGCAAAACGCCGCCGGTTTTATAATTTCAAATGAATTCAGGGATCTGTCCGGAGGTGTAAGCACAAACGGCAAGGAGAGCCCGACAGAGGACAGAGGCAGGCTGTTCGATGTGATAACGGGAGTTATCATTCCGAAAAAGGAAGATTCCAAGCAGGTGTCAGGCAATACGGGCGACAACGTGCAGACCCTCGAAAGTCTGTATTCTTTTGATTACTCAAAGGTACCACAGGGAGAGACAGCCATAATACCTATGGACCTCTCACTATCCTCGAGCGGTTCGACATATATATACAATTCGACGGGGTACAGCCCCGACGTCCAGGCGCTTCTTTCGGGAGATCTCGGAGAAACGGTGTCACCCGGCTATATTTCGACAAAGCAGGGAGAGCCGCTCGTGCTCATCGTACACACACACGGCACAGAAGCTTACAGTCCGGACGGCGCAATATCATATCTTGACGACGGCGGGGAAATAGCAAGATCGGGTGATATTGAGGAGAACGTGGTGTCTGTGGGGGCGGTCATTTCCGAGGTCTTGAATAAAAACGGGATCCCAAGCGTGCATTGCACGGTGATGCACGATCAGATACAGTACAAGGATTCATATGCGAGAGCCGAGGAGACGATCAGGGAATATCTGAAAAAGTACCCGTCTATAAAGCTTGTCATTGACGTTCACAGGGACTCGGTCATAAAATCGACCGGCGAACTTGTGCGGCCGGTGACTCTTGCGGATTCAAAGGCGGCGGCGCAGGTCATGTGCGTCGTCGGCAGTGACTGGGGCGGGGACTCATGCCCGTCCTGGCAGAAGAACCTTTCACTGGCGCTTAAATTGCGAGACAGACTTAACGGAAAGTATACGAATCTGTGCCGCCCGGTCTCCCTGCGTTCATCGACCTACAATCAGGAATTGGCGCCTTATTCGCTTCTTCTCGAGGTAGGGGCGAGCGGCAACAATATCGATGAAGCAAAACATTCCGCGAAACTTGTGGCACAGGAACTGTGCGAGCTTATAAAAACGCTCTGAATTTTCCGAAATAAGAAAAAATATTGCAAAAACCCTTTACAAATCCTCCGAAACGTGGTATAATATTTCCGACAAAGGAAAATCGGAGGTGCGTTATGGACTACATAGACAGAATTAAAAAGCTGAAAAGCCAAAAGAAGATCACAAACGAACGTCTGTCTGAGCTTACGGGTATACCGTTGGGAACGCTCAGTAAAATACTTGCGGGAATCAGCGACTCTCCAAAGCTCGCCAATATCATCGCCATATCCGAAGCGCTCGGTTGTTCGCTTGACTATCTTGTGAACGGCACCCCCGACAACGATAATAATTTCAAGCTGACCTCGGATGAGATGGCGTTTGTTGAAAAGTTCAGGTCGCTCGACGCCTGCGGAAAGGACATCGCGCTATATGTCGTGGACAGGGAATATGCACGTATCTCGTGCGCCCCGGAAACGGCGGCGCAGGAGAGCCGTTCGGAGAGTGCCTCAAGAGTTAAAAGATCCGCTTCTGCCGTACAGCACGGATCTTTCGGTACACCGATCGTAAATCCCGCGGCTGCTTCTCTCAAGGTTCCCGTCGGCTTCGCGTCGTCAGCTCCCGCAAACCGTCGGCGCACGGTTATGCTTTACAATCTTCCGGTTTCCGCCGGCGTCGGGGTGTATCTTGACGACACTGCGGCAGAGAAAATCAATATTCCGGATAACAATAAGACCTGTACGGCAGATTTTGCATTGAGAATAAGCGGGAACAGTATGGAGCCGAAATATCACGACGGGGACTTGTTGCTCGTGGAGAACTGTGAATCTGTCGATGTCGGAGAGCTTGGCATATTCGTCCTCGACGGCAACGGCTATTTTAAGAAGTACGGCGGTGACAGGCTCATCTCTCTGAATCCCGATTACGGCGATATTCTGCTCAAGGATTATTCAGAGGTGACCTGCTGCGGAAGAGTTATCGGAAAATTGAAGAGAAAGTAAGGGCTTTGCTTTTGACTGCTCAAGGAACGGCAATCCCAACTGTTTCTGCTTTGGTGTTCTGCTTCGGCTTTTGAAGAAAGGAAGCACGCGGGAGAGCGCATTATCAGTCAAAGTATCGAATATAGGGAAAACCCGCCCGCCGATGTGTGTCGGCGGGCGGGTTTGTCGATTGTAAAGACGTAGTATTATCGCATACATCCCACCGCTTTGCGGCAATAATAAAATAGAAACAATATAAATGCGGACGGGGGGATTTGTTTTGAAAATCAGGGTTGCGGAAGTGATCACGGATACAAATATAGGGGGCGCGGGGCGGTTGCTTCTGACTCGCCTTCGCAACACGGACAGGAGCGTTTTCGAGACAACGGTGATCCTGCCGCGCGGAAGCGAGCTGGAGGGTGAGCTTGAGGATATCGGATATCCTCCCGTCTGCGTTGACCGATGCCGCGACAGGTCCTTTGAGGTGCTCGGTATCCCCGATTTTTACAGGCTGTTCCGAAGTCTGCGTCCGGATATCATGAATGCGCACGGTTGCCTTTCGGCAAGGCTCGGGGCGGCGCTGGCAGGGGTGCCAGTGAGAATTTACACACGGCACTGTGCCTACGAAGTGCCAAAAGCAATGACGGTGTTTCCGATGCGGAATATAAACCGCGCGGTTAATGATATTCTGAATACAAAGGTCATCGCCGTGGCGGAAGCGGCGGCGCGGAATCTTACGGATACGGGGATACGCAGGGAGTCGGTGAAGGTGATAATAAACGGGGTGGACAGGCTCCCCGTGTACGGACAAGCCGAAAAAACATCCCTTCGGAAAAAGCTCGGGATATCCGAAAAAGCCTTCGTGTGCGGAATGTGCGCAAGGCTTGAGGATTGCAAGGGCATAGATACATTTCTGCGGGCGGCGCGCATACTTTTGCGGGACGGCGGCGAATACGGCTTTGTTATAGTAGGCAAAGGGAGCATGGAGAATGAGCTCAAAACTCTTGCCCGGGCGCTCGGGATCTCTTCACGCGTCGTCTTTACGGGTTTTGTATCAGACGTATCCCATTATATGAATATTTTTGACCTCAATATAAACTGCTCACGCGGTACGGAAACGTCATCCCTCTCAATATCCGAGGGGATGAGCATAGGCAAGCCCTGCGTTGCCAGTGCATACGGGGGGAACCCGTATATGGTGCGACACGGTGAAAACGGATTTGTGTTTCCGGTGGACGATTTTCATTCGCTCGCACAGACAATAAAAAAAACAGCCTCGGATCCGAAACTCTATCGCAGGCTTTCCGAAAACGCGCTCTTGCGTTATAAAACAGAGCTGAATTCAAAAAATATGACAAGGAAAACAGAGGAGTTATATTCCTCTCTTTTCCTTGCCGAACAAAAGCTAAAGACCAAGTATTGCAGAGGCAATCCTGAAATAAACCAATAGGGCGATGGCGTCCACTATCGTGGTAATAAAGGGACTTGCCATTACAGCAGGGTCAAATCCGATCCTTTTTGCGAGTATCGGGAGCGAACTTCCGACGAGCTTTGCAAATATAACCGAGCAGGCAAGTGTGAGAGCAACGACAAGTCCGACCATCGGGGTGGCGCGGTCGATAAGCAGTGCCTTAACAAAAGCCGCGGCGCCGAGGGTGAGCCCGCAAAGAAGCGCGACTCTTAACTCCTTCCAGAGCACGCGCAGGATATTTCCCATCCTGATCTCACCGAGAGAGAGTCCGCGAATGATCGTCGCGGACGATTGCCCGCCGGCATTACCTCCCGTGTCCATGATCATCGGTATGAACGAGGTGAGAATTACCATCTGACCGAGTGCACTTTCATAGTGGTTGATTATTCCGCCGGTAAAAGTGGCGGAAACCATGAGCAAAAGAAGCCAAGGTATACGCTTTTTCCAGGTTTCGAATATGCCGGTCTTGAGATATGGCTTATCGGTAGGTACGATAGCCGCCATGATTTCGATATCCTCTGTCGCCTCTTCCTCGATGACGTCCAGAGCATCGTCGACGGTAACTATGCCGACAAGTCGGTTTTCACTGTCGACCACGGGAAGTGCAAGCAGGTCGTATTTCGATATAAGCGAGGCAACGGTCTCCTTGTCGTCGGTTGTCAGTGCGCTGACAATGGAGGTATCCATAATGTTTTCTATAACGTCGTCATCCCCCGCAAACATCAAGTCACGCAATTCAACGGTGCCGAGAAGAATACGGGATTTGTCGGTAACATATACAACGTATACGGTTTCCTTGCGGCTTCCGGTACGTCGTATATATTTTATGGCGTCGTTTACCGTCATCGTCGAATGTATGCTTATAAACTCGGAGGTCATGACGCTGCCGGCGCTGTCCTCGGGGTATTTGAGAAATCTGTTTATTTCCGCGCGTGTCTTGCCCTGCGTATTGCGAAGCACCCTGTTTACCACGTTTGCCGGGAGTTCTTCGAGCATATCGACGGTGTCGTCTATATACAACTGATCGATTATCTTTGATATCTCACTGTCGCTTATCGAATCGATTATCTTTTTCTGAACATCCGAGTCAAGCTCGGCAAATATTTCCGCCGCCGTGTCCTTTTTGAGCATCCGGAAAACCTTGAGCAGATTTTCCGGGTCCACGACGGTAAGGTATTCCGCCGAGTCAACGGCATTCATCTCGTCGATCTCCTTGATAAAATCGGCGTATTTGTGTTCGTCGAGCAGTTTGTTGAGATTCTCAAAATCCATGAGAGCACCTCCGATCCGTCACGGGACAATAATTGTTTAATGCCACGGATTTATTTCCAATCAAAGTATATTGCAAATGTCGGGGGTTGTCAATACGGTAAAAAAATTTTTATCCGCTATGTCAAAATTCCATTGACTTTGGGAGCTTTTTTAGTGGATTTTCAGGCTTTCAGACCTCGGATTTTTGCAGAATGTCAAGATTGTCGATCACGCTTCTCAATTTCTGCGCGGATTCGGTGAGCATACGCGCCTCGTTGTCGTCAAGCGGTATTTCAAGTACCTCCTTTATACCAGAAGAACCGACGACGCAGGGAAGTCCGAGACATATGTCGCAGAGACCGTAATGTCCGGTAACGAGGGAGGAAACCGGAAGGATCGTGTTTTCGTCGCGCACTATCGCAGAAACGATACGCCGCACAGACTCGGCAATGGCGTAATATGTGGCGCCCTTTGCCTCGATTATCTTATACGCGCTCGTGCGTACATCGTCGAAAAGTCGGTATAGGGTTGACCTGTCGCATGACTTGTGACAACCCGCAGTGAAGCTGTCAAGATCAATTCCCGAAATATTTGCGCTTGACCAGACAGCCAGCTCGCTGTCTCCGTGCTCGCCGATGATAAATGTATGAACGTTACGCGGGTCAACCTCAAGATGTCTGCCGACAAGATATTTCAGGCGCGCGGTGTCAAGCACGGTTCCGGAACCTATAACTCTGTTTTTCGGGAAGCCCGAGTATTCGAGCGTTATATAGGTCAGTATATCTACGGGGTTGGTCACGACAATTATTATTCCGTCACGGTTGTATATGGAAATATTGCGTACAATGGAGCGGAATATTTTTGCGTTGTCGCGCACAAGGTCGATTCTGGTCTGCCCCGCTTTCTGATTGGCACCGGCAGTAATAATTATAATTGCGGCGTCGGACAGGTCGGAATAATCCCCGGCGTAAATATCCATAGGCGCAATAAATGGCAGACCGTGATTCAGGTCAGCTGCTTCTCCCTCCGCCTTTGTTCTGTTTATATCTATCAGAACGATCTCGGTGAACATTCTGCTGTTCATAAGCGAGTATGCCGTTGTTGCTCCAACATAACCGCAACCGATGACCGCGCATTTTTTCATGTTAACCATATTTTTCTCCTTTGTTTACGGGAAGTTTCAATATATATTATTATTTTGCGCACAACGGGACAAATTATTATTCCAAATAAAATTAAAAAACCTATTGACTTCATAGGTAAATAGTGATATAATCCAAATAGCATAGTGATTCGGTAGGCAATTAAATGCGATAGATGAAGCATTGCGATCTGCCGTGAATTGCAGGAAAGGAAAATGTTAAAAATGAAATATATATACGCAGACAATGCGGCAACCACCAAAATGAGTCGGCACGCGATAGAAGCAATGCTTCCGTATTTTGACACAGTATACGGAAATCCGTCGAGCCTTCATTCGATAGGGCAGGAAGCAGCGGCGGCTCTTGTCGGCGCAAGAGAAAAAATCGCGGGAGCAATCGGCTGTAATCCGAATGAGATTATATTTACGTCGGGCGGCAGTGAAGCTGACAATCAGGCTATCTTATCCGCCGCGGCAATAGGCGAGAGAAAAAACAAAAAGCATATTGTCTCCACGGCTTTCGAGCATCACGCGGTATTGCACACACTCGACGCCCTCAGAAAGCGCGGATTTGATGTTACTTTGCTTGATGTCCACGAAAACGGAATAGTGTCTCCCGACGAGCTGCGCAACGCCATAAGAGATGATACGGCACTTGTTACGGTCATGTATGCCAACAACGAGATCGGGACCGTGCAGCCTATATCCGAGATAGGGG
>JBJDZF010000039.1:0-6812 GCA_051867855.1 Eubacteriales bacterium | reverse complement strand
CATTGTCGCCGAGTGTCGGGTGCCGTTTACCGACATCCTTTCCGGTTCCGCCGAGCGTCACGCCCTGATAGAGCGTGCAGTTATCGCCTATCTCTGCGGTTTCGCCTATGACGACTCCCATGCCGTGGTCAATGACAAGTCCTTTTCCGATCTTTGCGGCGGGGTGGATCTCTATTCCTGTGTAATGGCGCGCGATCTGACTGACTGTGCGTGCGCCAAAATACATTTTCTTTTCATACAGAAAATGAGAAAGCCTATACGCCATGACCGCGTGAAGACCGGAATACAGCAAAAGCACCTCGAGGTCGCTTCGTGCCGCGGGGTCGCGCTCTCTGACGGCTTTTATATCATATTTGAGTGATGATATAGCCGAATTTATATCGCTTTTGGCTTTTTTTATTCGGCCCGGAAGTTCGGCTTTGAAGCTTTTTGCCTTTTCGTTCATATTGATACCTCCTTATGTCATTGTATTATTGAGACAGTTGAACCGTTACCGAAATATTCCTCAAGTAAACGGATAAACAACAAAAAAGCGCCCGTACCCCAAAAGGGTACAGAGGCGCGGTGCGCGGTTCCACTCTGACTTATCGCTTTTCCGTGATCTGATATGTTTGCGTTTCACGGGCGTCCTTAACGCGGACGGTACGCCGACGGCTGAATCGGAGCCGCATTACGGATCCTTACTTGCCGCAGGGTCTCACGGGTGCACAAGCCGTCCGTCTGCCGCCACCGCTTTCAGCCAAAGGCGGAGGCTCTCTGTCGCTTAAGGATCGGTTTCTTCCCGTTCACAGACTTTATAGAAAAATAAAACAAATTGTCTTACACTACATTATACACAAAAGAGCAGAGCTTGTAAATAGTTTTTTTAAAATTTTACTTTGCTTCTTCCGTGCTTTCCTCATACGCCGATATGTCCACGCCTTTGAGTTGTGCGTCTGTGATCCTGCCTTTTGTTTTCTCGAAATACGCAATATTGTTTCGGAGCATGAAGTTAAACTGGTTTGACGGAGTGCGTCCCTCGGCTTCCGAAATAAACAGAAGCTTTTTCAGCATATCTGCGGACAGCCTCACATTTACATTATAAGTGTTTTTCATACTTACTTTACGGCTTTCGCGTCAGAGAACGCTTCCTTTCCTGAAAGATAGTTTGCGCTCCCGCGCCTCCGGTCATGCGGCGGCGCGGGGATTTACAAACGGGTTTGCGATATTTATTTTTTGGGATTATTTTTTCTTTCGTGAATCCTTCGACGTGGCAGTGGTATTTTTCTTTGCGCCGCGGCGGTTCTGCTCGGCGGCTCTCTTCTTATCCGAACGAATGAGCAGGAATGCGCCTACTCCGATTCCGATAAGAACCACGGCGAGTATCACTATTGCAATGATGCTGGTAGTCTTGGACTGTTCTTTGGGCGGCTCTGAAGATTCCGTCTCTTCGGGTTCGGTTTCGACGACATCGGGGGTATAGGTGACGGTGACCGGAATGTCGGTGCCGTAAACACGACCGCTGACTGTAAGCTTGTCGGCGGTATATCCGTCCTTTACGGGTGAATTTTGCACATAATACTCCCCATACTCAAGGTCGCTCAAAACCACATCCGGAAACATCTCATGTCCGTCGGTGTCCACATATTTTATGGTGACACTCGCAATTCCGGTATCTGATTCGGTAAATTCGGCTTTGTCAAAAGAAATGGCAGCATTCTCAAAAGCGTCAGAGGCGATCATGTCTGCGGTTGTCGTCGTGTTGAAAACAATTTTTTCGAGAGAGCGGCAGTTGAGGAAGGTTTCGGCTTCAATTCTGCCCACCCGTCCGAGCACATGCGCTTCCTTGAGCGAATAACAATGCGCGAAAGCGCGGGCGCCCAGTGTCTGCACGGACGCGGGGATGTATATTGACGAAAGTGCGGAGCACGCTTCAAAGGCGCTCTCGCCCACCGAGTTTACTGTCTGAGGTATGCTTACGCCGTCGAGAACCGAACAGAAGGCAAAGGAAAGACGTCCTATGCTTTCAAGTCCTTTGGGCAGCGAAACGCTTTTAAGTGCGCCCGAGCCGTAGAAAGCACGGTCGCCTATGCTTGTGACTCCTTCGGAGATCACGACATTCTCGATTGCGGCTCTTGAGCTGTTCCACGGCACGTCGGAGGAGGAGGCATAGGAAGCCATCTCGCCGGTGCCCGAGACAGTGAGAGTTTTATTTTCGGACGTGTACGACCAGGTAAGGCTCACCCCGCAGGTTCCGGAAGCATCCGGCGCGGAAGCACTCTTTGTCCCGCATGAGCAGAAAAGAACGACTGTGACGAGCACAAGGGCGACGAGTGCCGTCAGCTTATGTTTTATGCGAAAATTTTTGGTTATTGTCATCGGTTGAATACAATCCTTTCAAATCGAATCTGTATATTCATATGATTATATCACATTTTCCGTGTTTCTTCATTGCTTTTTTGTAAATAAATCATTTTTTACTGTTTTATCCCGAGCAATTCGCACAGCTTTTCGTCCGGGGATATTTTAAGCAAGAGCTTTTCGCCGCATTCGGTGACAAAGATCCAGCCCTGCTTTGCAGGGGATATATCGGGGCAATAGTCGAACTGCTTTCTTCCTTTGGCTTTGCTTTTAAGCTCTTCCTTGTTTTCCGGTGTCAGCAGAAATGCCTCTTCGATGTTTGAAAGCCCTATAACACACACTGTTATCCGTCTTTTGCCCTGTGATTCCGTTACGGAGAAATCGAGCGTGCCGGAATCGTTTTCGAAAACCCGGTAAATAAAGCCCTTGAATACGTAGCGGGTCAGCAGCAGAATGCAAATGCCGAGACATATCACTGCGAGAAGCTGCAATGTCCATTTGTACGGAAAATCAAACGTGGATGTAAATGCCATCAGAATAACGGAGATGAGAAAGAGCGCACCGGATGAATAAACCGCTGTCTTATTTGTTTTTTGCGGTATATATTCGTACATTGAGAGCCTCCTTGATTTTTTTGCCGAAAAATAGGTTCACATTAATAAAATGTTGTTGAACTGTTTATATTTGCATGGTATAATAGGCGCGTAGATTTCTGCATACCGCAGGAATCGGGCGTTGCCCCTGCGCTTCGCGCTGCCGCGCCATTGACGGCTTCGCAAAAATGCCCTTGCGAGCAAGCATTTTTGCTCATGGTATAATCAGGCGCGTAGATTCCTGCATTCCGCAGGAATCGGGCGTTGCCCCTGCGCTTCGCGCTGCCGCGCCATTGACGGCTTCGCAAAAATGCCCTTGCAAGCAAGCATTTTTGCTCATGGTATAATCAGGCGCGTAGATTTCTGCATACCGCAGAAATCGGGTATTGCCGCTACGCTGCAATATTGTCGGATCATCTCCGCGCATATGGTTGTGTTTTCTCAAAATACAACCGATGATACCATAATATTATATATGAAAGGAGAACAGATGTCAAGAGTTGGCAGAAGTTTCAGGATAACCGGAAAAATAATAAAATGGTTGTTTATTGCGCTGATAGCGTTCATAAACGGTATACTTATATGGAGAATGCTGTCTTCATCGGATCCGTCATCGCTTAAGCCGCTTACGCCGAACGAGGCATTGTACAACGCTTACGAGGACGCGGGTGATTCGCTCGAAATGTTTCGTCAGGAACAGAGGAGCATTACCAGTGCCGAGAATAACTATGGGTATTTTTCGGTCACGAATGCGGTTTTTGTTCCGGATGCAAACCAGGTACAGGTAACGCTTCGTTACAACAACAGTACAATACGGCATCTTGAGGAGGATTACGGGCTGGAAGAAACTCCGTCACGTCACGACGACCTGTTCGACGTTACGCTCCTCATCGCAACCGACCTGACTCCGCAGGATACCTCGGACAACGATACCAATGCAGCCGACAGCGTGCTTTTTACCCGAGTGAGCGCGAGTGAATGCATTTCCGAAACCAAAAATCTGTATAATTACCGTCGGCTTGTCTTTGATTTCGGAGACAGCGATATGAGCGAGCTTCTGGATTCCGGACTTTTGCTGGCGGTCTATGTTGACATTTATTATAACGGCAGTATCGATTATGACAGCACACCTTACGGTACGCTCTGCATATACGATTACGCATCGGAGAATATTCGGGTTAAACTCAACAACGACGACATAAAAGCTATGGAGAAATGGAAAGAGGAAAATGACTGAACAGACCCGAAAAACAGAAGAGAGGGACAGAGAACGTCCGCCGCGGCGTGTGTGCGCCGTGCATGATCTTTCCTGCTTCGGCAGGTGCGCTCTGACCGTGATAATGCCGGTGCTATGCGCAATGGGCGAGCAGGTGATACCTTTGCCCACGGCATTGCTTTCCACGCATACCGGAGGCTTTGACGACTTTTATTTTCTCGATCTGAGCGATTCCATGGAGAAGATCACCGACCACTTCGAACGGCTCAATCTGAAATTTGATGCCATATATCCGGGATTTCTCGGTGACCGACGTCAGATCGATACCGTAAGCCGCCTTATCGATCGATTCGGCAAAGATGCCCTCGTAATGGTGGACCCCGTTATGGGGGACGACGGACTGCTGTACTCCACGTATACGCAAGAGCTGGTGGAGGGGGTTAAGTTGCTTTGCCGCAAGGCGGATATAATTACGCCGAATCTGACCGAAGCGTGCTTCCTGACCGGCAGTGAATACAGAGATACCTCGACGCACAGCCGCAAGGAAGCACTGGAGCAAGCCCGTGGGCTTGCCCGGACAATGTACGGACAGTTCGGATGCCGACGGATTATAATAACCGGAATTCCGTACGGGGGAAAATATTTTGCAACATACGGTTGCGATGCGGAAACGGGGGGAGACTTTTTCTACTCCGCCGAGCGCATATGTGTGAATTATCCCGGAACCGGAGACCTTTTTGCGTCGGTATTCCTCGGAAAGCTGTTGCGCGGCGACGAATTTGAGGACAGCGCAGTGTACGCGTCGGATTTTGTGCGCAGAGTAATGCTTTTTTCAAGTCGTTTTCCGACACCTGTGCGTGAAGGAGTGGCATTTGAGGCATTTCTCGGAGAGCTTGCGACCGAAAGGGAAAAAATGCAGTAACGGAGGGCAAGGACTGTGGAGCAGAAGAGGTTTACAAAAAACGACGCGTCGTTTGTGTGCGCGCATTGCGGACGGGAGGTGGAACCGCTCGGGTTTACCTCGAGAAATCATTGCCCGTTTTGCCTGTGGTCGGTTCACGTTGACGTCAATCCCGGAGATCGGGCTTCGGAGTGCCGCGGAATGCTGCGTCCGGTCAAGGTGATCACGGATCCGCGCAAGGGCTATATTATAGTGCATAAATGTGAAAAATGCGGCGCGATACGCCGCAACCGCGCGGCTGTCGGAAAATGCAACCAGCCCGATGATTTAAGTTTGCTTATAAAGCTTACCGCCTCGGAATTTAATGGCGATTATTGATATAAATGAAATATGATATTGTAAAAATCCGCATTGAATTTTCAATGCGGATTTTTACTCGGCACTTCTGTAATGCCCGGCGGTTCCTCGGGGACGGTTCAGAGCAGGTTGTCAACGCTGAAGCGTTCGAGTCGGGATATTTCATCCACTGCGTCGATCAGAAGCAACCTGTAATTTCCGAAATCCACGTTGTTCCCCGCATCGAAGGCGGCGCGCAACGACAGCAGTGTCTCCCCAAAATGATCTATCTCACGGTAGCTCACCGACAGACCGAAAACACCCGAGCTTTTCTCCCAAAGCCTTTCGAGCCGCAACAGATCATCTTCGTACTCCGTTGAGCATTGCAGGGATTCTATGAGCTCGTACAGCTGTCCTGCCGTCTTGTTTATATATATAAAATTGAAGACAATGCACACGCACAGGCACAAAAACAGTGCCAAGGATATGATAAGAGAACGCATTTATTGACTTACTCACTCCTTCCTTATGATCTGCGTTTTTCCGGTATCGTCTATTGTCATCAGATATACATTGTCAAGATCTATGCCGCTTTTTTTGAGTTTTGCATCGATCTGTCGGCGCGGTATTCCGAGCTTTTTGAGATTTGTTTCGTTTATCTTTCCCTCGCACACGATTATGTGTATTATTCCGGCTTCCTTAACGTCTATATTCATCTGCTCCGCGGTGACCGGCTTGTAACGGCTTTTCTGTATGACGGTGATTTTTCCGTTCTGCTCGAGTATCGCGTACTGCACCTCGGAAATATCAGATATGCCCTTCTGCCTCATCTCGCTGATAAGCTCATCGAGCGAAAGGCGGGCACGCAACATGGCTTTGCGGTCGATTTTCCCTTTGTTTATCAGAACGGACGGACGTGCTGAAACGAGATTTTTGATCGACGGAAATTTGACAAGCAAATAGGACGAAGCAACTTCAAATGTCAGTAGCGTTACAATTGGAATGATGGCGTGAGATACCGGGATGTTGCTGTCGGTGATGGGCAGAGAAGCGATTTCGGAAAGAAGGAGAGTCGTTACAAGGTCAGATACGTCCAGCTCCCCGATCTGGCGTTTGCCCATAAGACGCATGGCGGTCATTAAAATAATGTATATTATAACGGTTCTTATCAGTATCGTAATCAAGGCAAATACCTCGCAATGATATGTTGTATCCTTTATTGTTCGTACAAAAACGGCGTTTAATCATTTTTTTTTGAAAAAAATCCTCAAAAGGTATTGACAAAGAGGAAAAGAAGTGATAGAATGACGGGGTCGCGCCGAAAAGGAGCGAAATATTGCACGGCTCCGAAAAAAAGTCAAAGAAAAAGGGAAAAAAGTACTTGACAAGGAAGAAGAGGTGTGATATAATATTCGAGCTGTCGCGG
>JBJDZF010000038.1:0-1583 GCA_051867855.1 Eubacteriales bacterium | reverse complement strand
ATAAAAAATAGTTAAGCATCCCTCCGAACATCCCTCCGATTTGCCGGATTTTCGATGGATATGGAAAGATGCTGATAATATTCGAACCGTCCCGGACGTTTTCATTCAAGGTCATTTAGTCCGATAAATCCTTATCAAAACTCCTTATCTGCAGAATATGTATTGCAATTTTCTGAAAAAGTGATATAATTACTTCAATGTTTTGACAAAGGAGCATTTATATGAACTTTTCCGCACTTGACAGCTTTATGAAACAAATGCCGGAACGCGGCTTCCCCGCCTGTGAAATCGCCGTAACCAAGGACGGCGCAACGGTGTATCGCCAATCCGTGGGATTTGCCGATCCGCAAAAAACACGCCCCGCATCGGCAAACGATATCTACTGGATCTTCTCGGCGACAAAGGTAATAACCTGTATTGCCGCCATGAGACTTGTTGAACAGGGAAAAATGGCGCTCTCCGACCCACTCTCAAAGTATATTCCCGAATTCAAAAGCATGAATATTCTTCGGAGAGACGGCAGTACCGTTCCCGCCGAGAACGCGATAACACTCGAGCATCTTTTCACGATGACGGCTGGAATGACATATGATTTTAAATCGCAACCCATTCTCGAAGCTATGGAAAACGATCCTTCCACACTTGGAATCGTCCGTGCCATGGCAAAAGTACCCCTTATTTTCGAACCCGGAACGCATTACAGATACAGCCTCTGCCATGATGTGCTTGCTGCGGTGGTTGAGGTCGTGGCAGGTATGAAGTTTTCCGAATATCTGCGCAAATATGTTTTTGATCCTCTTGGGATAAAAGATATGGGCTTCCGTCCCGATGACGCTCAAAAGGCAAGATTTTCCGCAATGTATAATTTCAAGAACGGAACCGCAAAGCCAATCGAAAGAGCCGTTGAAAACGAATATGCCTTCTCGCCCGAGTATGAAAGCGGCGGTGCGGGACTTTTTGCCACGGTAGATGAGTACACAAAGATAATCTCCGTCATCGCGTGCGGCGGTACAACCGCCGACGGATATACACTTCTGAAGCCCGAGACGATACAGAGCATGACCGTAAACCGCCTTTGCGACGACGCGCTGAATGATTTTATCACCACGCGTCTTTACGGATACGGCTGGGGGCTTTGCGGAAGAGTTCACATGAACCCAACATTATCCATGTCCCGCTCACCCGCGGGTGAGTTCGGATGGGACGGTGCCGCGGCGGCATTCAATATGATTGACACCGTCAACCGTGTGGCATTATGTTTCGGAACGCACATCAGAGGATGTTCTTACGCCTATCACATGATCCATCCGACCTTGAGAAATCTCGTTTACGAATGCCTTGAAAAATAAAAATTCGTGTTAAGCATCGTATTTGCGGGGAGGAAACTTCTTAAAAGAAGCTTTCCTCCCCGCACCCCTCTTTCAAGAACTTCGGACTTGGATAAGTTGTAATAGGTTTGAAAGCTTTTGAAAGGGGTGCGGGGCTGGCAAATGCCTTTTCTCGAAAAGTTTCCCCCGCACAAACTTTGACAAAGCACACTATCCGTAACTCACGTACAGGTCGACAGAGATCAGTTCGGCGCT
>JBJDZF010000037.1:0-6818 GCA_051867855.1 Eubacteriales bacterium | reverse complement strand
CCTGCGGACACATGGACAAGCGATCTTTCATACTGTGACCTGAGTTGGTGCAAGACATTGGAGAGTGAGACGAGCGGAAAGACCGTTACGGTCGACGGCAAGTACTACTACATAATGGGCGACTGGACGAAGCAGGAGTACCACATAACGACAGCCGCTCAACTTGCTGGCCTTGCATACCTGTCTAACCTGACGAGCGGGGACTTATTCAAGGGCGATATTTTCTATATTGACGCGGACATCGATCTCGGCGCACATCTCTGGATGCCGATATCCACAAAGAGCAAATTCCGCGGAAGTATTATAGGAAATGTGGACGGAGGCTCTGCCACTATCTCCAACATGATCATAGATACTTCGGAAGAGAGTAATGTATCTGTCGGACTTGTGGGGCAGTTCGGAGGAGACTGGATCGAAAACCTCGATCTTAAGGGCGCGAAGATAACGGCGCACAGCTATACGGTCGGCAGCTTTGTCGGTTGGCAGAACGGAAACGTCGGTTCGGGATTGGTGAATGGGGTCAGAGCGGGAGGATACAGGAACCTCTCCTCCGACGCTGAAATAGTAGTTACCTCATACCGCGATGATCGCTTTGACGATATAGGCGGTATAGTGGGCATAATAAACGGAACAACTACCGATAACGAAACACCCGCTCCTGTTATAACAGGTTGCGTGTTTACGGGTACGATCTCCGCACCCTACGGTGATAATGTGGGTGGAATACTGGGGATTGAGCAATCCGACGGTAACGGAGTCAGGATCTCCGACTGTGTCGTTGTTTCCGAAAAGCTGGAATGGGGAAAGAGCAATTACTATATAACCAATAATCAGGAATGGAACACGGGACTCGGAGGTATAGCAGGGAACATCTATTCAAATAAAGATACAACGATCCCCGCAGTTGCTTTCTCCGTAACCAACTGCTATGCGGCGGCAAACCTTATAACACTTGAGTGCGATGTGGCAGACAAGGCAGCCAAAAATGTAGGCGGAATAGTGGGAGCAGCCTGCTCACAGTCCAAGATTATTGAAAACTGCCAGTTCGACGGAATTGTGAGCGGAAATGCCGGAAGTATAGGCGGAGTGCTCGGCAGATATCTGTCCCCGGTAACGATCAGGAATACGGTCGTCTCGGGAGTTGCCATGAGAAGCAGCGGAAGCTTATCCGCATATGTGGGCACAGGCAAGAATGACGGGCTTGCGGTCGAGAACTGCTTCAACTCGATAAAGATGCTTACGGGAACAGGCGGAGACGGGATGGCGCCCATAACGGCAACGACCGACCTCTCCTCATTGCTTTCACTGACCGACGGATCGGAAGCAAATATATGGACAAAGGGAGCGAGCGATCTCTATCCCTTGCTTGCGGTAGCGGTTCCGTACATAAGCGCTTCGCTTTCGGTTTCGGCAAGCGGCGCTGATTTCAGCTGGTGTGATATGAGCGAGAGCATGAAAATATCCTCTGTCGCACAGCTTGATGCGCTTGCAGTGATGTTCGATGCAGTAAGCCCCGATGCAAGGGAGAATTTTGCAAAAAAGGTCACATCGGATCTCGAAATAACCGGGGATATGCTAAACGGTTACAGCGAAAATGCCCGTAAATATATTAATATTATTTGCGGAGTGGATACGGACGTTGACGACAGCAAGATATGTCTGGAATTCGCACAGATAACGGTTGAGCCTAATGTGAGCGAAAAACCGCAATTCAACGGTACATACAACATCCGGGTCATCGCAAAGATGAGCGATGAGGAGTTCAACGGAGTCAGCTTTGATTATTCGCTGAATCAGGATGGCGAGGAAAAAGTATCCGGAGAAAGCCGGATAATAAAGACCTGTTACAGAACGATTATCGAGGTCGTTGACGGTGAAGAGAAGGCGATCAGTGCCGATGGTGGGTATTTCGTAGCCTTTACGATCACAAATATCAGCTTCGAGGATATTCAAAGCACAAAACTGTCGGTTCAGGCAAAAGCTGCAAAGGCAGACGGAAGCCTGTACAAGAGCAGCATCAGGCAGTTTACTTTGACTTTGCCGGCTGCCGACTGATTGACGGTGTCATAATTGAATTAAGGAGGTTATGATATGAAAAAAATTATTGCCGCGGCAATTGCGTTATTACTGATATTGACCATCGTTTCGTGCAGTAAAAATAACGGTTCCGATGATGAAACCGAAAGCAGCTCAGATGCCGGCAGTGCGGTGAGTGAGACAGTTGACGATAACTCAACCGACAACTCAACCGACACTCGGGCACCCGAAAGCACATCCAAGGAAAAGGAAACTCTTGTCGGGGGCATGGAGGTAATCGACGACGAACCGAAGTACGGTGAAGCTCAATATCCGGACGCAGAGTGATATCCGGTATGGAGGATTAAGGTTTATTATGAAGAAAAAAGCGTTATGGTTAAAAATAGTTCTGACCGCAATGAGCGTCCTTTTGGTGTTCACGGGCTGTGCCGGAAATACTCCGGAGGATCAGGTGAATACATCGGGGAGTACAGAAGCATCGGAATCTGTTTCCGAAACCGTAAAATCCAATATCCCGCCGGAAAACGAGCTTGCCGACAGAACAGAGATCCTGAATTCATATAAGTTCAAGAATCCATGGAAAACGGGCGTGAACGTTGAGGTCGAAGAAAACGGAGAGACCAAAACAATTTCGCTCAGACTTGTAGATATTGATATTGAAGGTGACGGAGAGCCTATCGAGATATTTCAGATAAGCGACGTCCACTTCAGCTCAATTTACGATGATGAGGACAGTACCGTAAAGGCATCGTATGCCGAATGGGGAGATCTTAAAAACAGCAATGGCGAGCTTGTGGACAATGACGATACAATAGCCACCTTCAGACGGTGCGTAAACTACGCTGCCGACGCTGACCGCATTGTGGTTACGGGCGACATTGCCAACTTCTATTCAAAGGCAAATCTTGATACGATTGAAAAGTATGTGTTCAATCCCCTCGAAAACATCAATCCTTCGATGTCTGCAAAGATCATTGCCGTCGGAGGAAATCACGATGCAACCTTCCCGATCCCTTCCGCCAATGTCGGAATTCATGAGAGCAACCGCAATGATCTTGCGGAGCTGTACGAAGAATACTCCCAGAATCTGGACTATTATTCGGAGATCATCGACGGCAGAGTGATGATAATACAGATGGATAATGCGACACGCCACGACGTAAGCTCGGAAAGATTTACGGAAGCGCAGAGGGCGGCGCTTGAGAATGATATCGACCTTGCAAAAGAGAACGGATATGCCGTGTTGATCTTCTGTCATATTCCTTTGCCGACACAGAATTCGGCTGACGGGTACTACACGGATTATGATCTGGATTCCTATAAATCAGACGGACCTTCCAAGAGCGTGTATGAGCTTATTACAAACAACGCCGACGTTATAAAAGGGTATTTTGCGGGTCACAACCATGGGGATGCGTACAGTGAGATAAAAGCCAAGACATCTGACGGAAAGCTCGCGTATATCCCTCAATATGTACTTGACGCCATGTACAAGAGCGATGGCGCCATGGTTAAAATAACCCTGAAGTAAAAAACAGGCTGTCTAAAAGCAGCCGCTTTATGCGGAGGCATGGGAGGTGTCTCCCATGCCGCCGCACTGCTTTTGAAGTGTCCGAAAGTTATACGACCCGCTTATCGGACGTGTGAATAATTATGAAACTATCATTTGATGAAATCAAAAAAATTACAGTAGGTGCGATAGACATCGGACAAACGGATGAAGGGGTATGTTTTCATAAGTATCTGCCGTTTCAGATCAACGCATGGGAAAAACACGATAAAATGATGGCGGAGCGCGCGAAAACAACGACCGGAATACGTTTGGATTTTCACACAAACTCAAAGCATCTGAACCTTGAGCTATGTCGGGGCGAGAAAATCGATATATACATTGACGGATTACTGAGATATCATATTAAGGATGTCCATGGCCTGTCCTTTTCGGTGCCGCTCGATACGTCGTTCGGAGAAGAGCTGCCGGAGTCCCGCGTAACGGTTTATTTACCGTCGCATAATGTGCCCGGAGTACTCAAGGGAATTGAGCTTGATGACGGATCATACGTCATCCCGCACAAATTTGATATAAAAATTCTGTTTTTGGGCGACTCCATTACCCAGGGGTGGGAGGCGGAATTTGATTCCCTGTCATATGCCAACAGAGTATCAAGATATTTCAATGCTGACAGTGTCATTCAGGGAGTGGGCGGCGCTTGCTTTTTCGACGATTGCGTGAAAAAGATCCCTTACGACCCCGATTGGGTAATAATTGCTTACGGCACAAATGACTTCGGTCTGTATGATAACGCCGATGAATTTAAGGATAAGGTCGGTACGTATATGTCGAAGATACACGATCTTTATTCCGACAAAAAGGTGTTTGTGATCTCTCCGATATGGAGACAAAACTGCAAAACCAAGACAAGTTTCAGCTTTACCGAGTGCAGGCACATCATTGCGTCAGAAGCGCGCGCAAAAGGATTTGTGCATATAGACGGTGCCTCCCTTGTACCGCCGATCCCCGATTTTTATACCGACGGACTGCACCCGAATGACAACGGTTTTTCACTGTATGCGGAAAACCTGATACAGGCTCTTAAATAATATGCGGCAGGAATGCCGTAGATCAAAATTGGGAAATAACATACGGGTAGATAATTATGAATGTTGAAGATAAATACGGCCTTTTAAAGGATGTCTCAAAGAAGATATCCGAGATAAGGCAAATGAAATTATATGATTGCGGCGACGATGCTTTTTTGATGAACATTGAAAATGCCGGGCAGGGTGATTTCGATACGCTTTGCAGATATGTGACCGGACATGTGCGGGATGCGGAGATATCGGAAAATGATATAGCCGGAAACCGTTTCTTATCTGTAAGAGGAAACAGCGGCTACGAATACTTATATTATGTCCCCGCCGCAGAGTGTGTCCGGATGATAGTGTGCGAGAAGGGTGAGTTGATACCCGAAAAGCTGACGCAGGAAGATTGTTTTGAGGGAGATAAAAAGATAATACAGCTTTGCCCGGATGATGAAAAGGCAAATTTCGGCATGGGTTATATTATCTGTATCGGGAATGGTCATTTTATAATATATGACGGCAACGGTGACCTGGGCGGTATGAGCGAGAAGATCATGCATTATCTGAACAGTAATACACCCAAAGGCGTCAAACCGATAATTGATGCATGGTTTGTTACCCACTTTCATTGGGATCACGTTGCCGGGATGTTGGACTTTTCAAAAAAGTATTCAAGTGACGTTTGCGTGCGCAATATCATTGCCAATTTTCCCGCGCTGGAAAATGTGTACTCCCGTGAGAGGGGACCGAATACGGAATTCTATGTGAGCTGGTGGCCTAAGATTACACGGAATTTCAGTGAAGCAAAAATATGGAAAGTACATACGGGTCAAAAGATCCGGGTCGCCGATGTCGTTATCGAAATACTTTTTACCCATGAGGATGTATATCCCGTTACGCTTTACTCAAATGATACCACGACCGTTTCCAAAATGTACATTGACGGGAAAAGTATTTTCTTTGCGGGCGATGTTTCGGGATCGGAACCGTGCCGGTTGATCCATGATATGTACGGTACCTATCTAAAGAGCGATATTTATCAGGTCTCTCATCATGGGTGGGATTCGGAGGCATTGAAATTTTATTTTGATGTTGATGCGGATATTGTGTTGTGGCCTTTACGTAAAAGGGATTGGGATATTATCCGGCAATTTCCCGCAACGGCTTGCATGGTGCGTGAAATGAATGAGGGCAAGCGGAGTTTTTTAATATCACGTGATGATGATATTGTAATTGACTTTAAGGATTTGAACTGACGCAGCATCGGAGCAGAGTGGATTTTCGGTTAATTTTACTGACAAACAGGATACGTAAGCTTTTGTCGACGTTTCCATCCCGGAGTTCTACATATCGTCCCTCACGGCGTTGCCGGAATGAAATTGTATAAAACGGAGGAGTATGAATCTTGGCTCAATTTATTTTGGACGCAGAGATCAAGGATATGCTGATCAATTTTTACCGCATATCGGGTATTCGTGTCGGTATACATGATCTGGACGGAGGTATCATTGACGATTATCCGCATGAGTCGCCGATATTGGCAAACAAAAGCTTCTGCGAGAAGAGCAAGTGCTATTCGCCCATTTTTGTAAAGAAGTGTAACAGGTGTGACCGCGACGCATTTGAGCAGGCACGCTTCACGCGGAGATCCTATGTATACGAATGTCACATGGGTTTTATGGAAGCCGTTATTCCCATACTCGCAGGCGACGAGGTCCTTTGCTTTCTGGTTATAGGTCAGGTAAAAAAGAAAATCCCGGAGGCGAAGACGACGGAAGAATATATATACGAATTTTTCAAGCTCAATAAAATTTCAGGCCCGGGTTATTCGGTCGAGCAGGCTGAAAAGGATTACGAGAGAATGCCCTGTATGTCAAGGGATACCTTTAAATCCTTCGTGTATTTTCTCGAGTTGTGCGCGCAGAAAATATATAACGACAATTATATGCACCGTGACCGGAGATCTATTTCCAGAGAATTGATGAAGTATATAAACGCAAACTTGTATAACAGGATCACAATAGCGGATGCCGCCGAGAGCCTGAACCTGAGCAGCTCATATCTGTCACATTCCATTTCAAGGGAAATGGGAACGACATTTACCAGATATCTGAACGCCTGCCGTATTGAGGAAGCAAAGAGGATCCTGCGGGTGACGGATATGAATATTAAAAAAGTTGCAGAGCTGTTGCAATACA
>JBJDZF010000036.1:0-1589 GCA_051867855.1 Eubacteriales bacterium | reverse complement strand
CGGACAGCAGCGGATCCCCTTCGACAGGCGTTTCATGTGTTCGAGATGCTCTCTCGTGGGGCCTCCGCCTCCGTCCCCGTACCCGAAGGGTAGCAGAACTTCGTCAGTAAGCGTCTTCTGCTGGAGTCTGTCAAATGTACCCACCGCATATCTGGGCGACATTTTTGCGTTGTAATTTGTTCTGTTCCGGTATTCTTCGGAACGCTCTTTTTCCTGCGAGGTCAGAAAATAACCGTTGACCTCCGTACCGTCTATTCCTCTCCATCTGAATATGTCGTACGGATATCGGTTCTTCTCGTTCCAGCTGAGCTTTGAGGTCACAAAGTAATCCACACCGCTTTTCTTCAGTATCTGGGGCAGAGCCGCGGAATAACCGAATACATCCGGCACCCAGAACACCTCGCTCTCCTTCCCGAACTCACGTCGGAAGAAGCCTTTTCCGTAAATAAGCTGACGTACAAAGGATTCGCCCGAGGGCAGGTTGCAATCTGCCTCGACATACATTGCGCCCTCACATTCCCATCTGCCCTCCTTGACCTTCTCCTTTATCTGCTCGTACAGTTCGGGGGCTTCCTCCTTTGCATACCGGTAAAGCAGGGGCTGTGACTGCATGAATTTGTAGTCGGGGTATTCTGCCATATTCGTCATGACATTGGAGAAGGATCTCTGGACCTTTTCACGGGACTGTGCGAACGTCCACTTCCACGCGCAGTCGATATGCGTGTGTCCGAAAGCCACCACCGATCTGTCCTGCTTGATATCGCAGTACTTTCCGTAGAACTCGGTATCCATATATTCGCTTGCCGCTTCAAGAGACCTGACAAAATTTCCGCCCGGTGCCTGACGGAAGTCTATTTTGTTTAAAGCTCTGTCAAGGTGCTCGATAATATCGGCGTATTCCTTGGAGATGGGGCTGAGGCAATCGAGAAGCTCATACGGGACCGTGATATCATAATATACCTTTTCACAAAGCTCGTTTGTAACATATACGGACGGGCAGAATCTCAGATTTTTAGGCTGTGCGCCGCTGTATGCGTACAAATGCAGATCAAATTCCGTTTTGCTGCCGACCGGAAGGCTCGTGTGATTAATATCAAGTCCCTGTACCATTTTACCGTCGATATAGGCAATAAACTGGGGATTGTTCACATTCCAGCCGCTTGTACCGGTCTGCAGCTGAAATCTTATTTTTTTGCCTTTTGCCCCGTCGGGTATTACTATCCTTTTGTAAAACCACTGATGGCTGTCGGGTCCGATGTCCCATACTTCTCCGAGAAAATCCTTAAATCGCGGATCTTCCGGCGACGGAAGCACATTGTTTGTTTTCGGCTCGCAATCAAAGTATTTGAATCCCTTGACGGGCGCGCTCCATTCCTTGCGGTATTTATTGATCTCCCTGAGGGATACCTTTATTTTTTCTTTCAGAAAGTCCATAACTCCATCCTTTCCGGTATAAACGTTTTTTCAAAATTCGAGTTCCGCGAAGATCGCGTTGTGATCGGAAATAAATTCCCCATAGGGGCAAAGATTGGTCGAGGTCGGTATCATTCCGTAATGATTGACGCGCACGTCATCGGTTACAAATATGT
>JBJDZF010000035.1:0-1593 GCA_051867855.1 Eubacteriales bacterium | reverse complement strand
TAATAATAATTGCCAAAAGTTTTTTCATGTTTTTTTACCCCTTTTTGATTTTTATGATTCGGTAATTGAGCGCCTGACTGTACATTGGTTGTCGAACACGGGCGGTGCAGGCTTGATCTGATTGACGAAATCGTCTCCGCCCGTGTTTTCAATATTGACTTACGGCACAGGTGTAAACTCCGAATAATCCGCGTTCATACCGTCGGAGTTGTCGACTGCCTCCATTTCTCCCGAAAGTGTCACAACGTCATTAAAGGCAAGATTGAATATATCCGCAGACGGGACTCTGTAAAATTCTCTTTTCATCTTCGCTACCTCCTCTCCGATATCAGTATTTTGCGGACACAAATTCACCGTTTACATATGTCACGGTGACGCAAGCTCCGCAAACGTCGTTGCCGTCAAGGTCGGTGGCAACGGGAGTTACCCTGAACGTGAGTGTCCTGTCTGTTTCTCCCGATTTCAGGGTGGGCACCGAATTTATCGTCAATGCAAAAATGTACTGACCGCCAAGTTCCGACGCGTCCACCGCACAAACATTTCCGTCCTCGCCGATCGCGTTTACCGTTGTGCAAACTATCCTGTCCGTTTTGCGGAGCATCTTCGTTCCCTCTGCCGTGCTCTCGTCAAGCTCGATGTAAAAACCGATCTCCTTATAATTGAGCGAATCCACCGTGCCGAGGAATCTGATCGACTGCAGACCGCTTTCGCTGTCCGCCACGGTATTCTGAACGCCCGCAAAGGCGAACTGTGCGGATGACTCGGTGTTCGGCACAAGTCCGATCGGATATTGGCTGTTGCCCGCATCAAATGTGAACGCCTCGCCGAGCTTTGATACCATCTCTGCGGAGGCAAATACTTCGGCGCTGACGAGCTGACCGTTTGCCACCATGTTGGAAATGTTGGTATTGAAGCCGTGTACAACAGTTTCACTGCCCTCTGTGAGCGTTGCCGCTGTCGCGTTGTCGTTGCTGAATGTATCATCATTATAGTTAAGAACAGTACCGTCTACCGTATAGCAGTTGACTATATTGCTTCCCGTATTCTTGGGAGCGGCGCCGGTGATACCGCCGATAAGGTTGTTTTCCTTGCACGTGTACAGCTTGCCCGCGTTGACGCAGTTCTGTACGGTATACTCCGTCGATTCGCTTCCCATAATACCCGATGTCAGGGCGACCTTGTTGGTCGTGTTGTCTTTGCGGAGCGATATTATTGTTCCGTAGTTTATGCAGTTGAGTATCTTCGGATAGTTCTTACAGGTAGCTGCAATGCCTGCGGCACGGCTCTGCCATGCGGTCACTGTTCCGTAGTTGATACAGTTCTCGATTACGCCTTCCTTTGTATCGTTATAAAAGTTGGATGCTATTGCGCCGACATGGAAATTGGAGGTCACGGAGCCTTTGAATGTGCAGTATCTGATGATTCCGGAGCTGTTGCAGTTGACTATTCCCCCTACTCTGCCGCTTCCCACGATCTCTGCCTCAACGTCCACATTCTCCATCCTGCCCTTGTTATCATATATAAGGCCGGATGCGTGGGTACTTGCCGATGTGACCTTCAACCCCTTGGCAGTCACTCCGAAAAGCGTACCTG
>JBJDZF010000034.1:0-1593 GCA_051867855.1 Eubacteriales bacterium | reverse complement strand
GATAAATTATAACAGGTTTGAAAGCTTTTGAAAGGGGTGCGGGGGAAAGCTTTTCACTTGAAAAGTTTCCCCCGCAAATAAATAATATATCAATTACACAAGCTCCCCTTCAAAGCCGGGGACGAGGCGGAAAGTGAAGTCATATTCCGGGGCGTCGAGGCGATAGCGCTTATCAAGGGCGGGACCGCAGGAATTGGAGCCGATGCCGCTCTGTGCGAGGTCGATATTTACGACGGTTTCCTTAAGCGGAACAAGCTCAAAGTCATGGGCTGTGTCGGTGAGCATTTCCGATGAGAAATGCGAGCAGTTAAAGCTGAAATCTTGTCCGCAGGAAATGAATGCGATACCGTGTGAGGTGTGATTTGAAACAAACGCCCATTTTGTATCGGCGTGCGCCATATTTTCCTGTGGGCGGACATAGTGTTCGAAATGCTTGCCGACCTCACATGAATAAACTCCCATGGATGAAGCGAGTCTCTTGTCTGTGTAGCTTTCAACCGGGCCTCTTCCGAAATATTTCAACAGCTCGTTTTCCCGTGTCATGCGCAGCTCGAAGCCGAGCCTCGGCAAAAACGGGGATTCCTTATCGAATCTGTAATTCTCCCGTACGGCGTGCGTATCGATAACGACGCCGCCCTGCGCGAGAACGGTATATGTCACACTAAGGCGCAGGAAGGGGCGGAGCGAGCGCTTCCCGAGCGTGTACTCGGCCTTTACAGTGCAACTCAGCGCATTTGCGTCGCTCTGCACGGCAAATGCGGTGCAGTTTATTTCGGGACGGTAATATCCCGCACTCTCCCATTCCTTTCGTATTCTGCGGTCATTGTCGGTAGGCGCGCGCCATACGGTCGGAAGCATGGGGGAGGCGAGCATTTCGCGGCCGTTGTCGGTAATAGAGGAGAGAACGCCGCGAAGCTTGTCAAAGCGATATACGGTGTTCGGGGTAATTACCGAAAGCTCATTGCCGTCATCGCAGCAGCACAGAGAAATGCCGGGCTTTATAGCTCCCACAAGCGCCGCAACTTCTGCCTTTTCGGTATCCGCCTTGTACGCAAACTGAACAGATCCCACGCTGTCGCCGTACTTCGCCCACGGTGTCGAAGAATTGTGAGAGAGGGAAATGTTGAGATATCCGCCGTTTGCGACCGCCTTTGTCAGCGGAAGCGTAAAAGTTTTTGCCGCTCCGGGGGCTATATTCGGCGACGGGATCCGACCTTCGGCAAGCGTCTTTTCGCCGTTTACAAAGCTCCAGACAATATCCAGATCCGAAAGGGCAGTGAAAGCGCGCAGGTTGCGAAGCTTAATTTTGCCGCTTTCGAAGTCGACCGATTCGACCGCGAAGGGCTTGAGCGCCTGCTTGTATTCGAGAAGCCCCGTATGAGGACGTCTGTCGGGGTATACCAATCCGTCAACGCAGAAATTCGATGAGTTGGGATAGTCGTTGTAGTCCCCGCCGTACATATAGTGCGGATCGTTGTAACGGTCATCCCCATCGGCAACCGCGTGGTCGGTGAATTCCCAGACACAGCCGCCGAAAAATTCATCGTGCGCGAGTATAAGCTTCCAATATTCCGCAAGGTCTCCGGGGCCGTT
>JBJDZF010000033.1:0-1597 GCA_051867855.1 Eubacteriales bacterium | reverse complement strand
AATAAAATAGATCACATCACCTTTTTCAACACGGAACTCCATCGTTGACGAATGCAATTCGCTGTCAACATAATCATACCGTTTTTTCGCATCGTTAAAATAATCCCAAGCACTCCTGCTAAAGCTGTTTTTAAACCCGATAAGGAGCTGATGATTGGAGTCGGCGAGTGCATAGTCAAATGAGAATTTTATGATGCCTGTATATGGGCATGTATACGAAACGCCCAATGCGAAATGATACTGCGGGCTAAAGCAATTGCCTTCAAAAAAACAAAGCGTAGATGACGGGACTTGACGCTGACTCCCATCCACAGTGAAATCGCTGTAAAAACCTAATGTACTGGGGGTTTTATCGTTCTTCTCACTGTCGGGTAATAAATTCTTGTAAAAATATACATATTCAAACCCCGGATCAGTATAATACTGACCCCAACCACCGTCAGCATACGATTTCGTATCCCCGTTGTCGATCTTCCAGTTCTCCGGAGCAGTCGTGCTTTCTTCCGCACTTGTCGTCAGAATACACATACTGAATAATGTACAGACAAGCAAAATTACGGACACTGTCTTAATGAAAGGTGTTGCTGTTTTCATTTCTTTTTCTCCTTTTTTGTTATTTTTTATTAACTTAGCCCAATATATCAAGCCACCGAAATCATATTACTATCGTGAGATTTAGTACAAGATCGGCAAAATGAGATATTGAACCTTTGTTCTGAAATTATGGTGTCAGAGAGCGTCGCTTCCGGACACATTGTCTGTGGTATCCTTGCCGTAATGATAAAAGATGCGTTTTTCCATACGCTCCGGGAAGCTGTTTCCGTCAAAAACGATACCGTTGCCTCCGTTGATCATAACCGGATATTGCTTTTCACTCGGTATGGCACCGGAGTTGACATCCTCGAAACGGTTATTGACGATTCGGAGATTCTGAACAGCGGAAACCGTTATCTCATAATGCGAATACCTGCCGGTAAAGACGTTATCCGAAATCTCGATATCCCGGTGCAGGCAGTATGCCGGAGCTGATGTGGCATTTGCACCTTTATCCCAAAGTGTATACCGGATACATATTGGGGCACACCATTCCGATTCATCATTTTCACACAGTCTCGCCGTCCTTGCAAGATTACGGAACATATTCTTTACGATACGAACATTACGGACATATCCGCATTCAGGCCAAAGACTGAATTCCGGTATACAATCGATTCCGCCTTTGCTGATTCCGTCAAAAGTGCAGTTTCTGATCTCCCCGTCCACCGCCTTAATACGGATCCCCCGAGCGCCTTCGTTTCGTATCAGTACGTTGTCAAGCAGAAAGCCGTTACCGCTGGCGGAGGTGTTCTGCACCACAACCTGCTCATCCTCCGGCAGATCGATATCTTCCGAAAGCATTACGGTATATCGCTCATCCATAGGCTTGACTCCGTCAGGACTGATCCTTACAGTGTCGGAGGTCACGAAGCCGTCTGCCACCAATCTGCCGCTCATGGTATAGAGCATGACGCGGTCTCCTCTTCTGAACGCTGCCGGAAGCAACTGATATCCGTGCGGGTCGTTGCATCTTGTATAGGTCAAAGTTTTGGTAGCCGGG
>JBJDZF010000032.1:0-1602 GCA_051867855.1 Eubacteriales bacterium | reverse complement strand
ACGTCACGCTGAATTCAAATTCCGGAGCAATATATTTCTTTTTCATGTTGTTCCCTCCTCATGTCTCGGATGCGGTCGATGTCCCATCAACCTTGTCGATTATACCTTGAATGAGTGCTGCGGTTTCCGAATCGAGTCCCCCGTCATTTAACATTGCTTTTGCAACATCATAAACGCTGGTTTCTTCGACTTCTCCGTAAAAATAGAGGTCACCGATTCTTACATAGGTTCTGCCGCAGATCGGAGTTTTATAATTTGTATCAGGAATTCCGGTAAGCGCCGCCGTGAAGAAGCTTGCCTGATCCGTAGGCGTTGTCTGATTCTTTTTAAGAGTTCCGTTTAACATACGATAAGAAGAACCGTAAACAAACGGCAAGCCATAACTGTTCTTATACACACCGTTTGCACTCTCCGTCGAAACATCCGCCCCGTCAAAGGTCAGAAGTTTTTCATCTGTAATCCCGTTTGCAGCTGCAAAATATTCCACATAATCACCGCGTGAAACAATAAAACCGAATTCAAAGGTGGAAGAAGACTCATTGCCCTTGATGATTTCATTGCTTACAGAGCCGGAAAAGCGCAGCGCCTGTGTACCCGCGGTACGGATGGAATGCTCGGTAAGTGTCTGCACATTGTCCGAGAAGTTTATATAGACGTCGATGTCCTCATGCTCCAACGTATACGGGGTGCTGATATCCTGCCAAGCTCCCTCTTCACCGACTTTGTATGTGCTTGCGCCATAGCAATACGTGGGATCCGGCGTAAACAGACCGTCGGCGGGGAGTACATAGTCAACGAATTCCCCTGTCCCGACGTGATAGGTCACCTTGTAGTAAGGGATAATGCTGTAATCATCAATATAACCGTAAGCTTTTCCGTCTATATACGTACCCTCAGAGCAATATCCAAAGCCAACAGCAATCGAGTTTATCCCATTGTTCATAATGTCATTAAAAACACCAGAACTCACCGAACCATACGTATTGCCGTCATTTTTTTGCAGTGTAAACGTACGAGAATCCCAAACACCTCTTACAGTATATTTTGCGACCCCGTCATCATAAAATTTATAATCAATACTTGTATTCTCTCCGGCATTGACCAGAATATAAAAACCGTCGTTGCTATTGGTTTTAACTTTAAGAGAAAGTGCGATCGGGCGATCCGCTTCAATCGGTTTCCATTGGCACGGTGAGATATAACGATACTGGCGCTTCGTAGACAAGAATGTATTTTCCTGTTCTTCGGCTATATTCCAAATGGACCCGGCGATGTCGC
The DNA here is from genome assembly GCA_051867855.1 of Eubacteriales bacterium. GTDB lineage: Bacteria > Bacillota > Clostridia > Oscillospirales > CAG-272 > HGM12713. Next base: position 324 of record JBJDZF010000032.1, on the reverse strand, counting down.
CGGCTGTGCGGCGTTCCCAGCCCAGTGCATCGAGCTGTTCGTTGGTTACACCCTCAAAATCAAATGGAGCTTCATTACCGGTAAGCAGGTTAAGTCCGGGCTGCCAGTCAAGCTGCGTAGGTTTGTAGTATATCCGCACGTTGTCAATATAGTAAAATTTTCCCTTAGCAGCCGAAGAACTCGTATCCACAAACTGGAATTTATCAATAGATTTGTTATCTTTGACAAGCTCAAAGCCCGTACCTGCCTTGTCCGTATTCCATGCTGTACCCGATTTCGCGTTAAAGCTGCGGGACGTTGAATTTCCTGCGTACGGATAGTAGT
>JBJDZF010000031.1:0-6947 GCA_051867855.1 Eubacteriales bacterium | reverse complement strand
TCCTGATATGTCAGACCGGCATCCTTGAGCTTTGAATCGAGTGCGCTTCTGACGCTTGAAATATAGGTGTCGCTGTAAGTGTAATAAAATACGTGCACGTCGGAAGCGGCTTTTCTTCCTCTGCCGCAGCCACAAAGGCAACCCATTAGGAATACCGACGCGCATATCAATGAAATTATTCTTTTCATCATATCTCTCTGTAATCTCCGTTCTGCCGCAATTCGCGGCATCTTTTGCGGGCGCACCGATGCGCGTCCGGATACCTGATGAATTTTTTGATCATCATGTCATTAATATTATTTCTTTGCCTCAAAAGATAAATTAGTGTTAATTTTTAGCATAATAAAACGCATATTAATCTCCGCACGCACCGTGATTTTTTTGCATATGAAAAAACCGCACCGTGTACCGTAAGGCACGCGATGCGGTTTGATCTATTTGTTTTTTTCCTCCTGCTCAATGGCACATTTTCGAAAATCCGACGGATTTAGGCCCGTATATTTCCTGAAAGCTTTGATAAAATGATGGATATCATAAAACCCGAGCGATGACGCGATGTCGTTCAGCGGCTCCGAGTCGGATATTATCATGCGTTTTGCACACTCGATCTTTTTCGACATGATGTATTCCTTGGCTGACATTCCGAATTTTCCGACAAACATTCTGTAAAGCGTCGAGGAGCTTATGTGAAAGTGAGCGCACAGCATATCCACGCTTATGTCAAGGCAGATGTTTTTATCGATATAATTACGTATGCGATCCTCGATTCCCGTTGCCTTATCGTCGCTGCGCCTGACCTCGTCTATCAGCAAAAACAGGTCAAGCAGTCTCTTCATTACATACCCGAGCATCTCGGCGGTATCCTCCGGTCCCGCATCTCTGATACGTTCCAGGATCATATCGAATATCTTCTCCGCCCGCCTGCCGAGGTGTATGACAGTAAACGGTTCGTCGATAAAAAACGCCTTTGTCATCATGTTGATATAGCTACCCGAAAGGTTCAGCCACTTTTTCTCAAACGGATCCTCGCTGTCCGCATAGTATGTATGCACGGTGCGTCGGCTTACTATATAGCAGTCCCCGGAGCTCACCGTTCTCCTGATCCCCTCGGATTCGATATATCCTTTGCCGCTCACGACATATTCGATAATATAAAGCTGGTCATATGCCTCATTTCCCCGCCTGCGATTGATCCTGTACTTACTGTCGGGAAGCGTCACTCCTGCCGATAGTATCCGGAGTATTTCCGAAGAATCGTTTGAAAATTTATTATTGCGGTATATTATTTCCCGCGATTTATTTACATAAGTTTTCCGACTTTCCACGTTTTGATCACCGCCCCGCAAAGTCATGGAAAAATATTTTTCCCGGTCACAAAGTCCCGTGCTTCCGCCATTTTCATCCCGCCGTATTTCTTGCCCTTGATTTTTCAGGCAGAGGGAATTTCACACTCACCGTATTCAGTCGGAGTCTGAAGCCTTCGCGTCGGGTTGTGAAGCCGTATCGTCCTGCTTCTTTTTCTTTTTTTCCTTTGACTTGTCCTTGGATTTATCTTTATCTTTATCTTTATCTTTTTCTTTTTCTTTTTCTTTATTTTTTTCTTTTTCCTTATCCTTCGTCTTGTCTTTCTTATCCTTGTCGACATCGGGTTCGGATTGAGGATATCTCTCGTCTATGAGCGCCTGTGCAATATTTTTCAGGTACGCGCTCATGGACACTATGGCGCCGAGCGCCGTGATAAAGCCGAGGTCGTCCTCTGTATCTATCGAATTATTTTCGATGATCTCCTCCACTACGGCACGGCTGTATTCCCTGTTGTTCTGCTTTATGTGAAGATACCTGTCGTACAGCTCCGTCAAAGCGTTTCCGTCGAAGCCCTCGGTAGCATATGCACCGTCGAGTATACGCTTTATCTCCCCTATCGAAAGCGTTCCCTTGAGCGTGTACACCGTCAGCATCTGCACGATCTGTTCCTTGTTATACTTTTTCCCATTTACGGGAGTTATAAGTCCGTCCTTGGAGTAGTTGTTTATCATGGTCTTGGTAAGCTGTCTGTCGTAAAAGCGCGGAGAACCCTCTTTCAGTTTTTCGGATATCAGATTGATTATCTGGTCGACGTACAGGTCTATCGACGGTATGTCGGCACTCCCCAGTTCCGCGTCATTTACAGCGTCGCGGAGAATTTCATCAAACATTTCCTTTTTCATGAATTACATTTCCTCCGTAGGATCTTCAGATTCGGTATCGGATACTATGATACACCATTTTAACAAATATGTCAAGAAGCCACCCTGTTAATATCCTGATTTTTCTTGTAATCCTCCGTATTCTGTGGTATACTTAAGCAGGCGGCATGAATCATCATCGCTGTCGGATATACACTATTCTCACGATAGAATGACGGGGGTAATATGAACGAATCGCTCACATATGAAAAGGTAGTATCTCATAAGGCGGACGCCGCCCTGACCTTCAAACGGATAATTCTCATCGCGCTTTACGTGTTCGTCACCGCCGCGTGGGTCTTTTTCGGTATCATGACCGAAATTTACGTCCCGCTCATATTCCTTATACCAATAACACTGTGGGCGCTGATCTTTCTCACCTGGAAATACGTCAATATCGAATACGAGTATTCAATGACAGCGGGAGTGCTGACTTTCTCCGAGATCTTCGGGAAATGCAAAAGGAAAACATTGTTTGAAACAGAGATCAAAAAAATGCTTATCATTGCGCCATACAACGACGAATATCTGAAGCGTGCCGAAAGCCTCAAGCCGCAGACCGAATATCTGGCACTGTCAAGTCGGAGGGCTGAAAACCAATACTTCGCCGTATTTGAGGACGAGGACGAAAAAAGGGCGATTTTTATCTTTGAAGCGGACGAAAGAGCGCTGCGGATATTCCGCTTCTATAATCCGAGCGCTATGAATATCAGGTAATGCATTGTAATTATTCTGCGGAGAGAAAACTTCTTAAAAGAAGATTTTCTCCCCGCGCCCCTCTTTCAAGAACTTCGGACTTGGATAAGTTATAAAAGGTTTGAAAGCTTTTGAAAGGGGTGCGGGGGAAACTTTTCTCGAAAAGTTTCCCCCGCAAAAGCTTTGAATATCGTTTCCTGCGGGGGAGGAAACTTCTTAAAAGAAGCTTTCCTCCCCGCACCCCTCTTTTAAGAACTTCGGACTTGGATAAATTATAACAGGTTTGAAAGCTTTTGAAAGGGGTGCGGGGGAAACCTTTTCACCGAAAAGTTTCCCCCGCATAATACGATGATGCCCTCAATAACAGAATTTGAATGTTATGACATTGCCAAATGTGCCTTTATCTTCATTGACGGCAAAGCTGTCGTAACGGGTGAATATAAATCTGCCGCGGCTGATATAAATTCCGGAAAACTCGCCGGGGCGGCTTTGACCCGAGCTTACGAGCTGTGCCTTCACGAGTCCGTCAGCGGCGTTGGCAAAAGCAATATCCGTCTGCGCAGTGAAATTGTGGAAGACCATCAGCGGCAGTACCTGATCTGCGCACTCGGAAGCGAGATATGAGGCAAACTCACTTTCCTCTGCCGCTGAAGCACCGTCGTCCGTATACGCAAAGACACACATAAATTTCATCGAATCCGATGAACGTCTCAACAGCGCGGTAAGTACCGTACCGCCGTGAGATATGTCAATTTCGGCTCTTTCGCAAACAATGTCGGACTTTCTGCAATACATCGCACTGCCGTCCCCGCGCGACATAGCCACGGAGTCATAAAGTCCGGAGACATTGTTGAAAATCTCCCTTTCCGCTAAAGTGCCTATGCAACCGAAGAATGCCGCCGAAGCGTCGTTTAACGTGATCCCGTTTATCATGGCAGTGCAGGACGAAAGTGTCGTCTCCGCATCGTCCGAAATATAGGACACAACCGTGATTTCCGAGTTGATATATTCATCTGTGACGGTATCTCCGATTTCAAGCGTCTGTACGCCATCACCCCCGTCGCCGCACATCATTTTGCACAGAAGGCGCGCGGAATTAAGTATTCCGTAGCTTTCGCCCGAAAGCAGGGTGATATTGCGTCCGTCGGAGCATATGTACGACCTTTCTTCTTCACAACTCAGAACGCTGACGTCGGCGAACGAGGTACGCCCGATACAGATCCCCCGAGTCGACTCCGAGCACGCCGACTCGCTGACAAGCGGCAGGCAGTACCCGACAGCGGAAATGATTTCGTCGCGCAGGATGGAGGCGATCTCATATTCCGCCATTTGGGCTTCGTCGGGATATACTATTACGTATTCGCTCAACTCAAAGCCGTTGAGAATTACCTTTTCGGGAGAATAATTCCCGCGGACTATTTCGTCGCGATTAACCGTTGCATCCGCAAGCAAGACGTTTCCGCTGTCGATTCCGCGCAATAACAGCTCTGCCGCAAAGCGGTACGCCGTGCTCTTATGAGCGCCGACAAGAATACTGTTTCCGATCTTTCCGTAGCCGTAATCATCTGCACGCAAGCCCTTGTGGAATTCCGCGCTTTCCTCCCTGCCGGTCTGCCCCACCAGTATCTCGCACACACCGCTTATGCGCGCATAATCGACGTCATACTTCACCGGCACCTCATACCCGACATTTTTCGCAAGCTCCTGTGAAAGAAAAGCGGCACAGCCGACAAGATCGGCGCCGCATCCTGCGGGGAGCACTATGACATATTCGGTTTTCTTATCCTTTTCATTTTCGGAAAGGGATTCGTAATACGACGCAATGCCGTCGAGAACCGACGTGCCGGCGTCCGGGTCTCTACCGCTGCCGCAGGAGAGCAACAGCAACGGTATAAGCACAGAGAGCGAGAGCAATGCGCAGAAGCCGCGAGTCAAAGTATGTCTGCGACCTGTCATAGACTTACCCGAACCTTTCACCGACGGGAACCGGAACATCCCTGCCCCCACTCAGCTCGGCTATGATTCTCAAGAAATTTTCGCTCTCCCTTTCTCTCACGGCAAACCGTATGCGCACATCTGCGCCGAATTCGGTACTGTCCACCTCGACGCCCGCCCGTGGCATTTCACTGACATATTTCCGGTACGCGGAATATGGACAGTTCAGCTCATAGATGAGCCTGCGCTCATAAGTCACCGTGCCGGCGGCTTTGATCGCGAGCGCTGCCGCGTTGGAATACGCACGCACAAGACCGCCCGCACCGAGCAGTATTCCGCCGAAATATCTTGTTACCACCACGCACACGTCGCTCACACCGTTCTTTTTGATAACATCGAGTACCGGAATACCTCCCGTGCCCTGAGGCTCTCCGTCGTCGGAATATCTTACGGAGGGTCCCTTCGAGATAACATACGCATACACGTTGTGACGGGCATCGTAATATTTCTTTCTGCATTTTCCGATGAATTCGAGCGCCTCCGTCTCCGTCTCGACCCGTTTTACCTGACCTATAAAGACGGAACGCTTTTCCTCAAATTTTTCCGACGCCTCACCGGCGACGGTGCGATACTGCTCACTTTGGCTCATATATAAACCTCCCGTGAATTCAACAGTCATTATCCCCGGAACACTCTCCGCTGTTCTCCAGATATTTTTTCAGCATTCCGCAGACCTTCGCGTCTGCCAATGCCTCGACGGAGATCGAATCGTTTCCGTAATCCACGTTGCGGACCACGGCATTTTTGTAAAGCAGATTAAGCGCGCCCGCATCACTGTTCGGTATGATAAACCGCACAGGTCTGCTTGCGCCCGATACAAGCTCCTCTATCTTCCCGATAAGGAGATCCACACCCTGCCCCGTCGCCGCGGAAATATAAACGACGTTTTCGTTTTCCGCCGTTCTGCCGATGTCGGCAAATTCGCATATTCCCATGTCGCATTTGTTGAAAACATATATTGCCGGCTTGTCGGAGGCGCCGAGCTGTGAGAGCAACTCGCGCGTGACCGACAGCCGATCCGCCGATTCCGGGTCGGAAGCGTCTATCATGATTATGAGAATATCGGCATAGCACGCCTCCTCAAGCGTTGATCGAAAGGCGTTTATCAGATGGTGAGGAAGCTTGCGTATAAATCCGACGGTGTCCGTCAGAAGCACGCTCTGCCCGCTCGGAAGCTCGAATTTTCTGGTGGTTGGATCGAGAGTCGCGAACAGCTTGTCCTCGGCGAGTATTCCCGCGTCGGTCAGACGGTTGAGCAGAGTGGATTTTCCCGCATTCGTATACCCCACGATAGCGAGCTTTACAAGTCCGCTCCTGTCGCGCGCCGCGCGCATGGTTCTGCGGTTTTTCTCCATCTCCGCAAGTTCTTCCTCGAGCGCGGATATACGCCGTTTTATGTGTCGCCTGTCGGATTCGAGCTTCGATTCTCCCGGTCCGCGCGTTCCGATTCCTCCGCCCAACCGCGACATATCCTTTCCGTGTCCGTACAGCCTTGGTGCAGTGTATTTCAGCTGTGCCAGCTCCACCTGCTTTTTTCCCTCTCCCGTTACCGCGTGGAGCGCAAATATATCCAGTATCAGCATAGAGCGGTCGATCACACGCACATCCCCGCCGATAACGTCCTCAAGATTGCGTATCTGCGACGGTGAGAGATCGTCGTCAAATACGACAAGGTCAACCGAATTGTTTGCACACAGAGTCGCCAGCTCTGCCGTCTTCCCGAGTCCTATCATGGTTCTGGGGTCCGGAGCTTCTTTGTTCTGAACAAGCCGTACGACTGTGTCCGCTCCTGCCGTGTCGAGCAGTCTTTCGAGCTCGTCAAGGCTTTTTTCGGTGTTTTCGGCACTGCCTGTGGTCACCGTGATCCCGACAACCGCGGCGCGCCCCCTGCGTTCTTCTCTGTCTGCTATCATTTTAATCTCCATGCCGCCGCAGGCGGCTCAAATTAATAATTAATATTGAAATTGCTCGTATTTGCAATGCAAATCAAAATGGGTCAGGTCCCATTTTGAGAGCAATTTGGGCGTGAAA
>JBJDZF010000030.1:0-6949 GCA_051867855.1 Eubacteriales bacterium | reverse complement strand
GTCGTACCGGGTTTGACTACAGCTATCATTTTTTCTCTCCTTTTAATTTTCGGTTCTTGGGGTAACACGGTGTGAACGTTCCCGGGACCCGTAAGGATATAACAAAAAATGAAGCCTTACGGTGTTTTTCACCGGAAAGGCTTCATTCACAATCACATAATCGATGAAACTTTCTATCCGCAGACAAAAGCACCTTTATTTTATTTACCGAAGCAATAAAAATAAAGGTAATAATATTTGCCGAATACGGATGCAGAGTTGATCATCGCCGCGAAACTCCTAAACAATTTAAATTACAGGGGTAGTTTACCATGATATGCTCGATTTGTCAAGGGGGTTTTTGAATTTTTCGTGATTTATCGCTCGGTGATGGAAAAAGGGGTGATGACAATGATACAATATTTCTTCAAAACTCTTGACTTTTGGGTCGTCATGTGTTATCATAAGCTAAATGCAGTACGGTCGTATTGTATTACATTTATTTCAAAGAGGTATTTAATGTACACCGACAAGACTATTGTCTGCAAAGATTGCGGACAGGAATTCACCTTCACAGCAAGTGAGCAGGAGTTTTTTGCTGAAAAAGGCTTTACCAATGAGCCTCAGCGTTGCAGAGCGTGCCGCGCAGCGCGCAAGGGAAATGCAAACGGAGGCACAAGACAGATGTTTGATGCTGTTTGTGCAGCTTGCGGAAAACCCTGCAAGGTTCCTTTTGAGCCTCACAACGACCGTCCCGTTTATTGCAGCGATTGTTTCAGAAAATAAACAGGCAAAAAACGAGCTCCGTATAACGGGGCTCGTTTTTTTTGCCTTCCGAAACGTCTTGGAGGCATTTAAGAAGATAATTGCTGGCTTTGCAACGGAGAAAGCGGTTTTCGTTTCGATATCTGAAATCGTCATGTGCCGGTATAATCATTCATTTATTTCTCTGTATACAGTTGTATATAATAACCGCAATCTCACAGGAAAACAGAATTACGATTGAAATCGCTCTTATAAGCACCGCCCCTCCGGTTAAATATCCGAATATCTGAACGGCGATCACAAGCGGAAAAAGTACAGCCAATACGATAACGCAGATCTTTACCCATACGGGGAGCCCGGCAAAATTTGTTCGGTTATTTTTATTTTTGGTCTGTACGTAAGACTTTATTTTTAGCAACCTTTTTATATTAGCCGAGCAAATAATCACTCCGAGAAGTAGTATTAAAATAAAAACCGCAACCGAAAGAAAAATATATGCGGGAAGATCATTGTCCGAATACAGCAATATGAGCATGAATACGATTAACAACGAACATGATAAGTACCAGCAAGCGATTGTACTGATAAGAATAATGTTTTTTACAGCCTTGACAAATCCGGTCGCAGGTGTCATATCTTTCGGTGCATATGAGTGCTTAAAACTGTTCCGATAAATTATGAAAGATACAAGGGCAATAACATAAGCAAGAATAAATCCGATACTGCCGATCGGGCCCGCAACATCATCGGCAATACGGAATCCCATAATGATACAGATAAATTCTATCAGAAGTAACGGAAGTATAATGAGGGCTGATAAGAACACCGATGACAGAATAGCATATTTTTTCTTCTGATTTAACAGATAGGCGTTTATTTTTTCTGTATCGGAATTATTTTCAAATTTTCTGCAGGCAAAAAGTTCCTCAACGGTAATGCCTAATATCTCCGCTATCCGGGGGATTAATTTAGTACCGGGTTTAGAGCTACCGGTTTCCCATTTTGAAACGGATTTGTTCGTAACTCCGAGCATCTCACCGAATTGTGACTGAGAAAGACCTTTTTCTTTTCTCAACGTATATAAAAAGTTCCCGAAATCGTAATCGTTCATTTATATCGCCTCCCCCACTTGTTATTTCAAACTAATTATAACATTTCAGACATATATTTTCAATATGAACGATGTCTCGTTTTGGTAGATATTTTCATACGCCCCCGAAATAATACGCCAAAAGTGGGGAATACAAAACTCTTGGGTCGGTTTTTACGGGATTTTAATTATACCGGACGGTAAACGGCTGCTCAAACCTTTTCGGTTATGAACAGCCGTTCTTTATTTTGAGGGCTTCGCAAGTTAAGCGACGTGTGTTTCTGTGCTTATTGTCCTTCGTCAGAATAATTATTAATACCGCCCTGCATCCTTCCGAAGGCCTTGAATCCGTCGACCTCCCCGCGCTGAATGGCGCCGAAGATGCGGTATCGGAGTCCCTTGTTCTCCCGCTCGAGAGCGAGAAGCAGTTGCTTCATGCTCTCGCGCTCCGTGTGCTTGTCGGCAGGGCAGGGGGATTTTATTACGGGTAGCTCCGCGCGCTTCGCAAAGTAGCGGACGTCCTTTTCCGGCATATAGATCATGGGTCTTATCAGGTGGATATCGGAGCGGGAAAGATATGTTACCGGCTGAAAGCAACCGATTCGTCCCTCATAAAACAGATTAAGCATGAATGTTTCCACCACATCGTCGAAGTGGTGACCAAGCGCAACCTTGTTGCATCCGTGCTCCTTTGCCGCGGTATGAAGCGCGCCGCGCCTCATTTTTGCACATAGAGAGCAGGGGTTCTTTTCTTTTCGGATATCGAAAATGATCTTCGATATCTCGGTGGGTACCACATAATACGGAACGTCAAGCTCATCGCAGAAATTCCGTATGGGAGAAAGATCCGTGCCGGGAAATCCCATATCGACGGTTATTGCGCAAAGCTCGAATTTTTTGGGATAAAAGCGGCGTATCTGCGCCATTGCAAAGAGCAGGGAAAGGGAGTCCTTCCCGGCGGAAACACCGACCGCTATACGGTCGTTTTCTTCAATCATGGAGTAATCGTCAAGAGCACGTCTGACATAGCTGAGAAGCAGTTTAGAACCTTCCATATGAACCTTTCGATCTGAATTATTGTTTATCTGATTTTTTCTGCCCGAATGACATATTTTCGTATATATAAACAGCCTGCTCCGACATTTCTCGCGAGTCGGGAGAGGCGTACAGAAACAGCGGAGGAGTAATGCGGAGCGACGCGGCACCACCCTTGTTGGCTGACACAAGCACCATGGAGGGTGGGCTTTCGGTGTCTGAATGAACGAATGTCATTATCTTCGGCTCCAGCTTGTTTATATGCAATGCGTCCATAAGCTCGCTTAATCTGTCGGGGCGCCATACAACAAAAAACCTGCCGCCGAATTTCAGCAAGCGAGCGGCGCAGGCGCAGAAGTCGTAAATTCCGCCCATTACCTCGTGACGCGCAATGAACTTTTCATCGTGCAGATTCCGCTTGCCCGAATCTGCTTTCATATAAGGCGGATTGGCAAACACAGTATCCACCTCGCCCCCCGTAGTTGCAAAGGAAACCTCGCGCACATCGGCGCAGACGGGAATTATCGTGTTATCGAATCCGTTTAAGGAAACGTTTCTTGATGTAAGCTCAAAAAAGCTCTCCTGAAACTCAAAGGCAAAAATGCGGGAAAATCTTTGACGGGAAGCAAGCAAAAGCGAAATGATACCCGTTCCGCATCCCAGCTCCGCGGCTTTGCCCTTGATATTCGGTTTTATAAACGCCGCAAGCAAATACGCGTCCGTGCCGAATGTAAGACCGTTTTTCTTTTGGATCAGGATAATATTCTCGTTTACCCTGTCAAGTCTTTCGTCATTCGATATGTCGATTCTGTGTTCCACCTTGTCCTCCGTAATTAAGTCGGATAAATCGTCAGGAGAGCAACCGACAAGAAAAAACGAAGCACCGCGCAAGGGCGATGCTTCATGAATTTTCCCGTTATTGATTACTCAGCCTTGGGTGCCGATACGGGGCATACCTCTGCACAAGAGCCGCACTCGATGCACTCATCTGCATTGATCTCATACTTGCAGTCGCCTTCTTTGATAGCGGATACAGGGCAAGCTTCTGCGCAAGCGCCGCAAGCGATGCAATCATCGGATATTTTGTAAGCCATTCTATATGTACCTCCGTTTTTTCTTATATTGTACCATATTATTTTATAATTTCAATACCTTTTTAAAAAAATACGGCAAAATTATTTTGGTTTTTGTCCCAATCTATGCTTATTTGTCGATGACGGTAACGTCGTCTCTCGAAAAGACCTTCGGCGGGGTATCGTTCTTATCGTTGAGTCTGACCTTGACCGTACCCGCAAGAGGACTGATCTCACAAACCGTGCCCACACCGTCCGGGGTTTTTACGACCGAGTCCACCGGCGGTGTTTTTTTGATTTCCGAAACATAGGTGTCGTATTCATATCTCAGACAGCACATAAGTCTGCCGCACGCACCGGAGATCTTTGCGGAATTGAGGGAGAGGTTCTGCTCCTTCGCCATTTTGATCGAAACCTGACCGAAATCGCTTAAAAAGCGGGTACAGCAAAGCGGTCTGCCGCAGATTCCGAGACCGCCGATAAGCTTTGCCTCATCCCTGATACCGATTTGCCTGAGCTCTATTCTTGTCCTGAAAACGCCCGCAAGGTCCTTGACAAGATCCCTGAAATCGACGCGGCCCGAAGATGTGAAATAGAACAGGAGCTTGGTATTGTCGAATGTGTACTGTGCATCTATGAGCTTCATATCGAGGGAGTGCTCAGCGATCTTTTCGTTGCAGACCCTGAACGCCTCTTCCTCTTTTGCCTTGTTATCTGAATTATGCTTTATATCCGCATCGGTAGCTATTCTCACGACCGGTTTGAGCGGGGAAACAGTGTCGCTTTGCGGGATCATGGTGTTGGAGACGGCGACCTCACCGAATTCGAGCCCCCTTGCCGTTTCCACAATAACGTATGTTCCTCTTGACGCTTTTATTCCGTTTGGCGCAAAATAATAATTCTTGCCGCCTGATTTGAATCTCACCCCGAGTATTTCCGTCATCGGAACATCCTTTGCGGGGGTATTGGCGGTCTCTCCGTAAAAATCCGCAACGTAATTCTCTGTTGACTCCATCGGTGATTCTGCAACCGGTTCAGTCCCGAGGACATCCGAAGAAACAGAGGGGTTCGCTTTTTCAGCCGCGTCGTCAGCGACGTTTTCGGTGCGATAGGACGGTTTCTGATGCCTGCGTTTTTTTATATGCTGCCTGACGGTACCGTCGGCAGTATTATTACGATTATTCTCTACATCATTTGCGTTCTGTGGGGTGTTTTCGTTACGTTTAGGACGACGGGGAGGCATATTGCCCTGCAGACTGCGGTCGGTTTGCGCGGGGTCACGGTGCTCCGTTTCAAAGTGCGCATTATCCTCTCCGGGGTTATGCGTACCGTGATTTTTTGCCCGTTTTTTCGCCGGATATCTTCGGTTATGATTAGGCGGTCTTTTTTTATTGACCTCTGTGCCGTCTGGCGTCTGCGTTCCCCGACGCTCGGGTTTATTTTCGGGTTCCATTTATAATCAATCCTTTCTTAGGGTGAATTTCACAACAAATTTGCGCCTGCAAACAGTTTAATGAGTGAGAGGCGTATGTTTGAATTCCTGAGTATTTCATCGCGTGCCGTGTTGACGGCGTCATACAGCCCGATAAGCTGCGGCAGAGTCGTCAAATCCCCGAGTGAGAGTGCCTCATCGCGGTCCCTGTAAAAACAGAGCGGTGCGTGCTCACTCTTTTTCAGCACAATAACATCGCGCAGTGCCGTGCCTATGTTTGAGAGCTGTTGCGCAACGACCTCTCTTTTGGTGTCAAATCTGGATATAAGCTCTGCGATCCGTCTTTTATCCGGGTGAGCGGCAATACTGCTTACAAACTCTCTTGCCGTTTTACGATCATCCGCGACAGGCTTGAATCTTTTCGGGTCAAGATATTCGAGAGCACGTCCTATACAGTGCTCCGACGCCATCAGAAGCTCTCCGTATGTAAACGGGTCAAGTGCTTTGAGGGTGCGTGCGCGTTCATCTGTTTCGCATAAATAACGGTCTACCGTGTCGGCAGACAACGGTTCTGTCCTCAACAGCTGTGCTCGACTCCTTATTGTTTCGAGCAGGCTGTCCGCATCGCGGCAAATGAGAAAAAACTTAACATATGACGGAGGTTCCTCGAAGCTGAGCAGAAAGGCGTTCTGCGCCTGTAGCGTCATTGTGTCTGCGTCTTCGATGACGTATATTTTATAATCACACTCATTAGGTACTATATGGATGTCGGTTCGGAGAAATCGTACCGTATCTACACCGACGGAAGCCTTTGAATCTCTGCCGATCGTTATCACGTCGGGGGATTTGCCGGAAAGTATTTTACGGCATGAAGGGCATACCATGCACGGAATGTCCGCGTTCGGCTTCTCTCTGTTTTCACATGAAAGAGCAGCGGCGGTAAGGTAAGCGACAGAATGTCGACCGCTGCCCTCTCTTCCCTCGATTATGTAAGCGTGAGAAAGGGAAGAGTGCCGAAGGTCAAAGCAAAGCTTCGATTTCAGCGCATCGTTTCCGACTATTGATTTCATAATCAGAGCCATTTTTCATCTGCCTTTCCGCACCGTATGCACTTCTCAAATAATTATACCAAAATACCTTCGGAATGTCAAGCCGTGCATAAACACTTAAATCTGTAGTATCGGGCGTGGTTTTTTCTTTCCGTACGGCTTGACACAAGCGAAAATTTGTGATATAATGGCAACGCTGTGTTTGCAAGAGCATTTCACAGCAGTTTTTGGGATGTCGCCAAGCGGTAAGGCACGGGACTTTGACTCCCGCACTCGTCGGTCCGAATCCGGCCATCCCAGCCAGCAAAAAGCACCTGCGCGAGCAGGTGCTTTTTGCAACTAAATCCGCCGACGGCGAGAGAAATCCACCTACGGTGGATGAAATCGCTTCGCGATGAAATCTGCCTTTCGGCAGGATAAGGCGGCGGATTTAATTTCATCTGAGGCGGCACGCCGAAGATTTCATCCGAGCTTGCTCGGATTTCATCGTGCAAAGCACGATTTCATTTTCCTCCCACCGAGCCAA
>JBJDZF010000029.1:0-6956 GCA_051867855.1 Eubacteriales bacterium | reverse complement strand
CTCGTGTGCAATATTACATACGGCACTTCCGAAAACGGTGAGCTGTACGTCCAGAAGAATGCGGAAATTGCACTTTGCGTTCCCGCGGCGAAGGTCGTCGGCACGCAGACATCGGCAGTTACCGACGGAAAATACAGCATACGCTTCATAGGTTCTGTCGAAGGACTTGCATATGAGGGAACGGGACTTGAAATAACGAACGGTAAAAAGACATGGGAAACATCGAACACCGGTGTCGTATACAGCAGGCTTACGGGAAATGACGGGGAATCGGGGATAATCGAATATACACCCGAACCCGGTTCATATTTCACCGCATATACTATCTGCGGTATCCCGCAGGGAACCTCCGACAGCTTTACCGTGCGTGCCTTCACGCTTGAGGGCGGAGCAAAGGTTTACGGCGATACCGTTGTCATATCGATTTCGTAAAGGAGCTGATTGTAATGAAAGATATGAAGAAAAAATACACTGTTCCGCAGGCAGCGCAAAATCCCGTTGCTGTGGAGGATATAATTACGGCATCCGTTCTTATAGATTCCGGCGACGGATACGGCGAGATCGGAGAGTATTGACACTGTAACTGTACGGACTTCACGCCCGGTTCGCTTTCAGCGTCCCGGGCTGAAGTGGTTTCTTGTGAAAAACGGTTTTCACGTCTTCTGTGTAAACGAAAGGAATGTAATGAAGATGAAAAAATCTTTCCGGCTGCTTATTGCCGTGCTCCTGTTTTCAATGCTGCTATCTGCGTGCGGCAACGGAACGAAGAAAAACGAGGCAGACAAAACGTCAGGTGTCTCGGATGCCGATTCAGGGTATCTGACGATATCTGCGGACGGAATAAGCGAATATCAGATAATGACGGAGCTTTCGCAGATAAACGAGAAGAATTTCGCTACGCGTCTGCAGTCTTATATTTCGTCAAATTTCGGAGTGCTTCTGCCTTTGAGAAGCTCAAAAGGCTCAGAGTCCGTTGCGGATAAGAAGATATTCGTGTCGGAGGCAGACGATATAACGGTTCAGACAAGAGGTACGTCGGTGTATCTCGGTGCGCCTGATGCCGAGGGGTATCAGATCTTGGAAATAATCCTGAGGGATTATTTTGAATATGCGGAAGGAAAACTCAAAATGAAAAACGGTATTGATTTTGTTTATAACAGAGACAAAACCGAAAACGGTAAATACGGGGAGTCGATAACGTTTGCAACGGACGCAAGCAGGGAATATACCCTTGTCTATTCCGCAAAGGATCACCGGAATGTGCACGCGGCAGAGGTCTTTTCACAGCTGCTTGAGGAGCAGACCGGGATGCGTGTTGTTGCGGCGCCGGATACGGGAACTTATGAAAACGAGATCGTCTACGGAAACGCCGAGCGCAAGTGCTCCGAGCCCGTCAGAAGCAGAATAAATTCATCCGGCGAATATGCGGTGGGAATTTCTCAAGGGAGCGCGGTGCTTGTTGGAACGGACGATATAGACTGCGTATATGCTTTGCTTACATTTGCACAGATGTTGAAAAACAGCAATACAATATACGAATCCGATATGTATGTCTCAAGTACGGCAAAAAATACCGTATACACGGTGGATATCGCACTCGCGGCAACTGCATACCGCGATGCCTACGGGACGTATTCGTCATACGTTGACAGAGATTCGGCGTCCCTGTCAGAGGATGGCAAGCGTGAAAAATTGCTCAACGAATTGCTTATCGAAAGGCTCGGCACCGGGTTTGTCGTGTCCCCCGGTAAACAGAGTGCGCTTTACAGCGGGTTTGTCGTAAGACTCGATCCGGCGGATTATACCAAAAAAACATATGTTTCGGACGGCGAGGTATACATTGCCGAAAAATTCGCGCGGAGCTATTTCGGAGATGTATTTGAAAGCGCGGATGACGGTTTTATTAATCTTTCATCATATATCGGAGCGCAGGAAAAGTATAAGATGCTGTTTAAGGAAAAGCAGGATCTGTATATTGTGGTACCCGCCGATTACACTGCTCTTGACAGCGATACGGCAAGCTATATGGGATTCAGAAACCGTGAATTCCTCGAGAGAATGGTCGTTCTGCTCGATAATCCCCTGCGTCCGGAGCCGCAGAACAATGTTGAACAAACGCGCACGGTTATTGACAGCGTGGATTTTGATCCGTCGCTGATTTACGACTTTACGGTTCAGGGACACCCGACGATGTATTCTCCCGGTATCTGTACCGTAACCGAAAACGGTAAAGAGGTCATATATGTCAGCTACGAGAAATGCATGGCTACGATGATGAATGTCAAAAAGGAGCTTGATACCGTGACATATCTCAAGCGGAGCACCGACGGCGGCAGGACATGGGAAGATATTGGCAGCGTAAGCGACATGAAATGGGCGGCGATATTCGAGCATGACGGGGACATATACGTCATGGGTACCAACCTCGTATTGGACGGAAGAGCGGTAATTGCAAGATACCGTCCCGCTGAAGATACCTTCGAATACAAAACAATGAACTTTTCCGGCGGAGGCGGCGCGCCGTGCGCCGTTATAGAGGCCAAAGGAAGGATCTGGCGTGCTTCTACTCATGTTTGCAGTGCCCCCGCGGATTCGGATCTGTTTGACAGCTCAAACTGGACTGTAAGCGCACGCGCGGATTCGGTATTTACGGTCAATGACTTTCTCTCGATCACAGGGCTGAGCTCGGTTGCGAAATTTTCGCTCGGAGAGGGCAATATCGTACTTAAGCCGGACGGAAACGTGTACGCCGTATTTCCGCTCGATGCCGCACCGACTTACGGGTACTACATAGTGTTGCGTGTGTCGGATGACGGGAAAACGCTCTCCAAGCTCGACGGAAATGCAAGTATGATGAGCTTCCCGTCAACGAAATCAAAGTCGTCTATAAGATACGATGCTCAAACCGGATTGTATGTCACGATCACGTCGCTTCCGATGAGCGGCGAGGTGACCTCTGCGGCAGCCAATACAAGAAATGTAATGGGTATCGCGGTTTCACGCGATATGGAGAACTGGACGGTGATAGACGTTCTTATGGTTGACCGTGAGATAATGAGTGAGGATATGTCGAGAATAGCGCATGGCTATCAGTATGCCGATTTCGATTTCTCGGGCGACTGCATCCGCATTGTTGTCCGTGAAGCAAGCGGAGTTACAAGCACATATCACGACGGAAAATATATAACTCTCTACACCATAGAGAATTATAAGAGCTTTCTTACGGAGGGCTTGGCAAGAGCGGAAGAGTGATGCCGTATATGGTAAATAATCAGAAAAATCGGAGATGTGACTTGGAATGAAGCCTGAGAAAATGTGGAGCCGGGACAGGTATCGCCCGGCATTACACGGGGATGACACGATTTATATTAACCGTGTCGTGCCGGGTGAGGGTAAGATATCACTGTTCTGGCAGTCGGAGTGCGACGGTGTTTACGATGTGAGCTTTCGCGTAATGGGAAGCGGGAGCGAGTGGAAAAGCGAGACTGTGCGCGGGTGCTCGGCAACACTCAGTGGGCTGTGCGACGGAGTCGACTATGAGATAACCGTAAGGTGCGGCAGAGAGTACAGCGACGTTTGTGTTGCACGTCCGGGCTTTGTACCCGGAACGGTTGTCAACTATCTCAATCCGCTGGATAAAAAATATATTTTTTCGGGAGCGCACCTTTGTACCCCGTCGCTGTTGAGACATCCGGATGGGTATCTGCTTGCGTCGATGGATATCTATGACGGCGGTCAGCCGCAGAATCTTACTCTGATATTCAGATCAGATGATGACGGAGAGAGCTGGTATCACTATACCGAGCTTTTTCCCTGCTATTGGGGCAAGCTCTTCATGCACCGCGGGGAAGTATATATGCTTTCGGTATCGACGGAGTACGGCGATCTTCTTATCGGAAAGTCGGATGACGGCGGAAAAAGCTTCGGATTGCCGACTGTCCTTTTTCGCGGCTCATGCGACAATACACATTCCGGTTGGCACAAGAGCAGTATGCCGATCATAGAGCATTGCGGAAGATTGTGGACGGGGATAGATTACGGCTGCTATCTTGAGGGCGGTCACGCCAGTTGCCTTCTTTCCGCACCCGTCGACGCCGATCTGTTGGATCCGATGTCGTGGAGCATGAGCGAGCCGTTGAGGTACGATCCGACGTGGGAGGGCGCCGCGGAAGGGAAGAGCAGTGGCTTTATTGAGGGAAATGCAGTTGTGCTTCCCGACGGTGGGATAGGTAACATTCTCCGGTACTCAACGGTTTCCTGCCGACCTTCATGGGGACTTGCCGGGCTTTTGCGCGGAAATATCGGGGAACCGGAAAAGCAGCTTGAGTTTGAGAAATTTGTCCGGTTCCCGGGAAACCTTTCCAAATTCGATGTTTGCTTTGATCCGGTAAGCGGCAGATATTATTCGATAATCAGTAAGATCACACCCAAGAACCCGGTAAAGGCACGTAATTATCTTGCTCTGGCAGCCTCTGATGATCTCGAGGACTGGCGGATCGTATGCGATCTGTTGGATTATTCCGATATGGATTGTCAGAAGGTGGGCTTCCAGTACATTTCGTTTATTTTTGACGGTGATGATATACTTTATCTCAGCCGCACAGCATTCAACGGAGCCGAAAGCTACCATGACAGCAATTATATAACCTTTCACCGAATAGAAAATTTTCGCGATCTTTGAATACTGCATGGCGTTTATCAACACAGGTCATCGGAACCATGTAAAGAAACGGGCTTACTTAAGTCGTTTCTTCTGAATTCCACTGCCATGATCGCACAAAAAGCACTTGCTCCGCCGGCGGTATGCAAGTGCTTTTTGATGTGTATAAAACCCGGCAAACTATTGCTGCTTGCTGCCCGATTTACGCATTTTATTTTCTGAACACTTGTTTTTTCCGTACTTTCCCATACCCGATGATCCGAAAAGAATATTGACAACCGATAAAAAAACGTTATAATGGATTTATACCTTGGATCTCGTGACCGAATAAAAATACATAAAGCACGTTTCCTGACGGTGATGTTTCCGAAGTTGCCGTCGGCTGATGATTGAGAACGGAGAAATTACGATGACTGCTCAAAATCATGAGAAATATCTTGCCGCATCTAAAAAGATAAACAAAATTAACATTTGCTCGACGGATAACGATATTACACTTAAAGTTTACTACATGAAATATCTGGACTATGACGTCGAGACCAAAAAGAGGAAAATAAACAGTAAGACCCACAGCCATAAATTCTACGAGCTTTTGCTTCTGGTCGATGGGGAGAATACGTATTGCATTGACGGCGAGTACGTAAAGGTCGGGAAGGGTGAGTTTATACTTATAACTCCGGGGACGCCTCACAGCTATGTGAACGGTTCCAGAGAGTTTATTAAGATCGCCCTTTGCTTCGATATTGAGATCGCGCAAACGTCAGGCTTATACCGGCGTTTTACCAGCCTGAAAAGCAGGAAGTCGGTCGTAGGCAGAGGAAACGACGTTATCATGAGCCTTATGGACTTCATTTTCGGCTCCATGGACGCCGCCTCGGATGTCAGCGGAAAGCTCATGCGCTGGAGTATCCTTTTTGTACTTACGCTGATCCTCGAGCAGAACACTGAGCCGGTCACGGAGCAGGAAGAATCTCCGGAAAAGAAAGCGCGGGATTCCGATGAAATATTCTACGATAAGGCGGTGGAGTACATACAGAACCATTTGAGCGAGCCATCGCTCGTTTCGAAAATGGCGGCGGATATGTACATAAGCGAGCGGCAGATACGGCGCAGGCTTCAGCTCTTCTGCGGAAAAAGCGCAGGGGCGCTGATAGACGAGATCAAATGCGAGCGGGCAAGACAGCTGTTGCTTGCACAGGCGGACACACAGGAAATATGCCAGGTTCTCGGTTTTAACGACTATCACAGCTTCATCCGTTTCTTTAAAAGAATGGACGGTCAGACACCGAAAGAATTTAAATTGGCAATGCTGAAAGACAATTATACATAGACATACATGTCCGATTTGGATACATTTGTGACCGAATCGGGCATATATTTTTTAGTGCTCTTGTGATATAACTATTATAGGAGAAAGGCGATATTATGTGAGTTTTACATAAATCAGCCATAAAAGAAAGGGGATTATAAGAATGAAAAAAGCGCTTAAAAGTGTCATGGCATCGGCATTGGCGGTTGCCATGATGATAATTGCAAGCGTCGCTTGCGTTGCGTCTCCGTATACTGCCGACGGGATCGCCGACAGCATGATCGTGAAATGGGATTTCAACGGAGAAGGAGAGGCGGCGCTCAGCGACAAGGCGACGGCAGACGGGGTGAGCAGCAACCTCACGGCAGTGGGAGATGTGGTTATGAACGGCTCCACAGCCAAGGTTTCCGAGGTCAACTCTTCCTCGCTTAAAACAGAGGCATTCGAGGGCTTCAATGACCTTGTTTCCACAACGATCTATATGAAGGTCAGAATAACTGCCCAGGCGTCCAATTACGAGTGCATGTTTTATGTGTCGAACAAGCTGAGGATCATGACTAACAACAGTGCCAAATTCAATGTCAGAGCCACGGCGGGACACAACCCGAATCTCACGGCATTGACCTTCCCGGTGAACGAGAACTATGAGTGGAACAACGGGGATTGGATCTATGTGGCACTTGCGTTCAACGGAAACGCCGTAGACCCTCAGACAACTCTATATGCTTCGGCGGACGGCATTAATTATTCTTACGTGTCGACAGATAAGGCGGGGAGCGCCACTACGGTTTCCAAGATGCTGGGCAGCACTTCCGTAAGTGTAATACTCGGGCAGTACAACGCGGACGAGCCTAAGGCAACCTTTGAGTATGACGAAGTGAGAATATACAACAGGGCACTCTCCGAACAGGAGGTCAAGTCCATATCCGCACAATCTGTACAGCCTGTCTTCGCGGGCGTTCAGAATACCGTGGCGGACAGCGAAAG